>NZ_JBFAPG010000103.1:0-15414 GCF_040675595.1 Micromonospora sp. NPDC049580 | reverse complement strand
CGAAGAAGACCTCGGCCTCGGCGTACCGCTCCAGCGGCACGGTCTTCAGCTCGCGGGTGGCCTCCGCGAGGGGCACCCGGACGATGTCGGTGCTCTGCATCGCGACCATCTTGCCCCAGTCGCCGTCGTTGACCGCGTCGATGGCCTGCAGGCCCAGGCGGGTGGCGAGCACCCGGTCGAAGGCGGTCGGGGTGCCACCGCGCTGGATGTGGCCCAGCACCACGGTGCGGGCCTCCTTGCCGGTCTTGGCCTCCAGCTGCTCGGCCAGCCACTGGCCGATGCCGCCGAGGCGGACGTGGCCGAACGAGTCCAGCTCCTGGTTGGCGAGCACCATCTGACCGTCCAGCGGCTGGGCGCCCTCGGCGACCACGACGATCGGGGCGTACTGGTGCTGGAAGCGCTTCTCGACGTAGCCGGCCACCTGGTCGACGTCGAACTGCCGCTCGGGCAGCAGGATCACGTTGGCGCCGCCGGCCAGGCCGGCGTGCAGGGCGATCCAGCCGGCGTGCCGGCCCATCACCTCGACGACCAGGGTGCGGTGGTGGCTCTCCGCGGTGGTGTGCAGCCGGTCGATGGCCTCCATCGCGATGTTGACCGCGGTGTCGAAGCCGAAGGTGTAGTCGGTGGCGCCGAGGTCGTTGTCGATCGTCTTCGGCACGCCGACGACGTGCACGCCCAGCTCGTAGAGCTTGGTGGCCACGCCGAGGGTGTCCTCGCCGCCGATCGCGATCAGCGCGTCCACGCCCTGGCTGGCGAGGTTGTCCTTGATCCGCTCGACGCCGTTCTCGATCTTGAACGGGTTGGTCCGGGACGAACCGAGGATGGTGCCGCCACGGGGCAGGATGCCGCGGACGTCCGCGATGCCCAGGGGACGGGACAGACCCTCCAGCGGGCCCTTCCAACCGTCCCGGAAGCCCACGAACTCGTGACCGTAGGTGGCGACGCCCTTGCGGACCACCGCCCGGATGACCGCGTTGAGACCTGGGCAGTCGCCGCCGCCGGTGAGCACGCCGATACGCATGATCCGCTCATCCTCCTGGAGCATCAGGTAAAGCCCGATATGCCCCAGGTATGTGTCAAGTCAGACCATCGGCGCCATTGCCGGCCCGGGGCGGGCCGTCACTGCGAACTGTAGTCGGCCTACCTGCGCGACGACAGCGCGCCCCGGGGGCGGCGGGTCAGTAGGTCACCTCGCGGTTCTCGCCGGTCGCCGGCGGGTGGCCGGTGACGGCGGCCTTCGCGAACCCGAGCAGATTGACCACGGTGCTGCTCGGCGAGTCCCAGTACTCGGCGGAGCTGGCGTGCACCTTGATCAGGGTCAGGCCGGGCGTGTCCAGCCCGTCCGGGAACCAGGTCCTGAGCACCGGGTTCCACAGCCGCCGGGCGCGCTCGGCGTCGAAGCCCTCATTGGCGGTGCCCGAGACCGACACCCAGGCGTTGTGCTTCTGGTCCGAGAAGGCGACGTTGACCTCCGGGTTCACCCGGATCTGGCGCACCTTGGCGGAGTCTGCGTAGGCGAAGAACCACAGGTCGCCGTCGAACTCGGCTTCCTGCAGCCCCATCGGCCGGCTCACCTGCCGCCCGTCCAGCGCGATCGTGGTGAGCATGCAGATCCGTGCGGCGCGGACCAGCTCGGTGACCCGCGTCCGGGCCTCGGCGACGCTGGTCGGATCGTTGCTCATGGCAGTCTCCCTCGGCTCGACTGGTCGAACCGTTGCCCGGGACAGAACCGGTCAAACCTGCAAAGGTACGACGACCGGTCAGCGTGCCGTCATCGCCCGCCAGCGGGCCAGGTTGTGCCGGGCGTCGACCAGGGCGTCGTGCCGGGCCGCGTCCGCGTCCGGCAGGGTCGGCCGGCCCCGGTCGTCCCAGAGCTGCCGCAGGTCCTTGGTGAACCGGGGGATCTCCCGGGGCAGCGCCGGCATCGCCCCCCAGAGCTGGGCGAGGACCACATGGTCGTACGCCGCGTACCAGGCCCACAGCTCCAGCTGCTCCCCCGGCCGGTCCCGAACCGGCTCCATGAGGAAGTCGTACAGGTCGTCACGGATGCGCTCCCGGGAACGCCAGGCCCGGTCCGCCGGAGACGGCAGCCGGTCCAGCACGTTGCGCCGGACCCAGGGCACGGCGCGGGAGTCGTCGAACTCGGTGGAGACCGCGTAGAACTCGCGGCCGTACTCGTCGACGACGCCGATCGACACGAGGTCGACGATCCGGCCGTCCTCGATGAACTCGCAGTCGTAGAAATAGCGGTAGACCATTCCGGCCATCCTCGCCCACGGCCGGCCGGCGGCGCCCGGCGGGGCCCGGGTGCGACCCACGGCCGGTCCGTCGCGGACCAGCGCCGACCTGCGACCGGGAGCCGGCGCAGGGAGTACGCCGCAGCTCGCGACGGTCACGGAAGTGCTTCGAGGGGTGTACAGCAAGCGACCGGACCGTCATGATCTGATGTGTACCGCTACCGGACGCCGAATCGGTGTCAGTTCACCTTGTCAGGGCCATCAGGTTCACCCGGTGAGCGATTGTGTGGTCCATGACCGGGAGGGGTTGGGCCGTGGAGATGCGCCTGCCGGAGCCGGGTGACGCGCTCACGGGTGTCGAGATGTTCGCCGGGTTGGAGCCCGAGGTGCGCCAGCGCGTCATCGCGGCCGCCGTCCCGCGCACCTACCGCAAGGGTCAGTTGCTCTTCGTGGAGAACGACCCGGGCGAGTCGCTGATCGTGCTGCGCCGCGGCGCGGTCGCCGTCTTCCGCACCGCGCCGACCGGCGAGCGGGCGGTGCTGTCGGTGATCCGTCCGCCGGACGTGCTCGGCGAGGTCTCCCTGCTCGACGCCTCCACCCGGTCCGCGTCGGCCGAGGCCATCGAGGACTGCGCGGCGCTCGCGCTCTCCCGGGGCGCGTTCATGGAACTGGTGCACTCCAACCCGCGCATCCTGGACGCGGTGATGCGCTCGCTGGGCGGCCTGATCCGTCGGCTCACCGAGCAGAACGCCGACCACGTCTTCCTCGACCTGCCCGGCCGGGTCGCCAAGACACTGGTCCGGCTGGCCGGCGAGAGCCAGGCCCCGATGATCACGATCGAGCTCAACCAGAGCCAGCTCGCCGAGATGGCCGGCGGTTCCCGGCAGAGCGTCAACCAGGCCATCGGCTCCTTCGCCAGCCGGGGCTGGCTGCGGACCGAGGGGCGCCGGATCGTGGTCACCGACGTGGCCGCGCTGCGCCGCCGCGCCGGCATGAACGACCGCTGAGTGCGCCGCCGCGGTGCCGGCCTGAACGACCGTTGAGCGGCGTCGACGGGCAGCGCACCTCGACACGACACGGCCGGGTCACCCGTGGGCGGCCCGGCCGTGTCGTCGCGTCACCGACGCGTGGTTCAGACTCCGGAGCTGCCCGGGCCGGCCCACTTGTCCGGGCCCTTGCCGTCGCCGCCCGGGCCGTGGGACTGCTCGCTGACGATGCCCTCGGCCTGGAGCGTGGCGAGCGTGGCGGCGTCGACGTCCACCGACTCGCCCGCGGAGTGGTTGACCCCGTTGCCGTCGGTCCAGTCGCTCTCCAGCTTGACGTACACCATTGACCTGTCCCCCTCTGGTCGCTGATCGAAGATGTGGCGGACTGAATGTAGTCCGTCGGACCCTTGGTGGACTGTCCACAAGCCAACAGGCCGGTACCTGACAGCCGCGCGGGCGGTGATACTCCCTGTGACGGGACGACGGGGGGCGTCGGCCCGGATCGCCATGGAGGGTGTGTCATCGCCGCGCAGTGTGGGCGCTGTGGACGCACGGCCGCCGACGGTGACCGCTTCTGCGGTGGCTGCGGTGCCGAGCTCGGTGCCGTCTGCCCGCACTGCCTGCGCCCCCTCGCCTCGGACGTCACGTTCTGCACGTCGTGCGGGTCGCCCCGGCCGGGCGCGGACCGGCCGGTCGCCGTCGCGCCGCAGGAGGATCGCCGCCGGGTGAGCGTGCTCTTCGTCGACCTCATCGACTTCACCCCGTACGTCGAGCGGGCCGACCCGGAGCAGGTCCGCGGCATGCAGACCGGCTTCTTCTCCGCGGCCCGCCGGGTCGTCGGCCAGTACGGCGGGGTGGTGGAGAAGTACATCGGCGACGCGGTGATGGCACTGTTCGGCGCCCCGATCGCCACCGAGACCGACGCGCTGCGCTGCGTCCGGGCCGGGCTGGAGCTGCAACGTGTGCTCACCCGGTTCGCGCCGACCGGCAGCACCGAGATGCGGTTCCGGGTGGGGGTGGCCACCGGGGAGGCCCTTGTCGACGTGGCCGCCGCCCGCGACGGCGGGCAGGCGATCGTGGCCGGCGACGTGGTGAACACCGCCTCCCGGATGCAGTCGGTCGCACCACCGGGCGGGGTGCTGGTGTGCGGCACCACGCACGCGCTGACCAGGGACACGATCCGCTACGAGGAGCAGCCCCCGGTCACTCTGCGCGGCCGGTCGTCGCCGACCGAGGTGTGGCTCGCGCTGTCGCCGCTGCGCCGCCTGCCAACCGACCGGGAGCCGGACACCACGCCGCTGGTCGACCGCGAGCACGAGCTGGGCATGCTGGTCAACGCCCTGCACCGGTCGCTGCGCGACCGGCTGCCGCAGGTGGTGACGATCTTCGGCCGGGCCGGCATCGGCAAGAGCCGGCTGCTGCGCGAGCTGTACCGGCACACGGGCCGGCTGGTCGACGAGCCGCTGACGTGGCGGACGGGGCGCTGCCCGCCGTTCGGGGAGAACGTCACGTTCGCCGCGCTGGCCGACATCGTCAAGACCGAGGCCGGCATCCTGGACACCGACCCGGCCGCCAGCGCGGCGCAGCGGCTGGCCGCCGCCGTGAGCGAGCTGATCGGTCCGGGCGAGCGGGACCGGGTGGTGGACGCCCTGCGCCCGCTGGTCGGGCTGCCCGGCACGCCGCTGCCGGCGGAGGAGGCCGAGTCGTCGTGGCGACGGTTCCTGCTGGCGTTGGCCGCCCGCCGCCCTACCGTGCTGGTCTTCGAGGACCTGCACTGGGCCGACGACGCGATGCTGCGCTTCGTGGAACTGCTCGGGGCGGCGGCCCGCGAGGCGCCGCTGCTGCTGCTCTGCACCGCCCGCCCGGAACTGGTCGATCGGGACCCGAGCTGGGCCGGCACCATCACCGGCTCGGTGACCATCACCCTGCCGCCCCTGCGCGACACCGGCATCGCCGCCCTGTACGCGCACCTGTTCGGCCAGGCGGCGTTCTCCGCCGACATGCTGACCCCACTCATCGAGGTGGCCGGCGGCAATCCGCTCTACGCGCACGAGTACGTCCGGATGCTCATCGAACAGGGCGCGCTGCGCCAGTCCGGGCGGGGCTGGTCGCTGGACAAGCAGCTCGAACTGACCATGCCGGAGAGCGTGCACGCGGTAATCGCCAACCGGGTGGACCTGCTGGACGCCAAGGACCGCTCGGTGCTGCTGGCGGCCTCGGTGGTCGGGGTGCAGTTCTGGCCGGGCGCGGTGGCCGCCGCGCTGGGGCAGCCGGTCGAGTCGGTCGAGCGTGCGCTGCGCCGGCTGGAGCAGCGCGACTTCGTGCACGAGCAGGCCGCGTCAACGATGGCGGGGCAGGCGGAGTTCCGGTTCCGGCACGTGCTGGTGCGCGACGTCTGCTACCAGCGGCTGCCGCGCACCGAGCGGGTGGCCCGGCACGAGCGGGCCGCGGACTGGCTCGACGCGCTGTCGCACAGCCGCGACACCGACCTGGCGGAGGTGCTCGCCCACCACCGCTGGGCGGCCCACGAGATCGCCCGCTCGCTCGGTATGCAGGTCCGCCGGTACGCGGGGCCGGCGCGGCAGGCGCTGCACCGGGCGGCCCGCCGGGCGTACGCCCTGCACGGGCTGGACGCGGCGGCGAGCCATGCGGGTCGGGCGCTGGGCCTGGCCGACGACAGCGACCCGGTGGGGCGGCTCCAACTGGAGCTGCTCAGCACGGAGATCTCGTTCTACCGCGACGGCAACGCGTTCCTCTCCGGCGGTGGGCCGGAGCAGGTGCACGCGCTGGCGGACCGGCTGTCGGCGCACGGCGACGACGCGTGCGCCGCACGGGCGTGGACGCTGCTCGGTCAGGCCGCCTGGCTGCGCGCCGACCGGGGCGACGCGCTGGCCTGCCTGGATCGCGCGGTCCAGTTGTTCGAGCCGTTGCCGGACAGCCCGCAGAAGGCCGACGCGTACGCCGAGTTGGGCCGCCTGCACATGCTCAACTACGAGCGCGACCCGGCCGTGTCGGCGGCGGACACCGCGGCGGAGATCGCGGAGCGGCTGGGCCTGACCGAGACGCGCACCAACGCGCGGATCACCGCGGCCACCGCCCGCTACCAGGCCGGTGACCGGGTCGGCCTGGACGAGCTGCACGCGATCGTCGAGTTCGGCCGCGCCGGCCAGCTGCTCGCGCTGCCCCGGGCCACCCAGAACCTGGCCTGGGCCATCCGCGAGGAGGGCGACTGGCTGCGCTCGAACGCCCTGCTCTCGGCCGCGCCGGCGCGTACGGCCAGCGGCCAGACGCTGACCACCAGCTATTCGGCGGAGGCGATGCGGGCCTGGTTCGAGGGTGACTTCGGCCGGTTGCTCGCCGCGGCGGAGGCGTTCGTGGACACGCCGACCGGCAGCTGGGACATGCAGGTACGGGGGTTGCGCTGCTGTCTGCTGGTGCTCCGTGACGACGAGGATCCGGCCGACCTGGCCGACGCGCTGACCACCGCGCGGCGCAGCGGCTTTCACCGCCTGCGGTGGACGATGCTGAGCATGGCGGCGCTGTGCCGGGCACTGCAGGGCCGCGACGCCGAGGCGGCGGAGCTGATCGACGAGCTGGACCGGTCCTGGTCGGCGGTGCCGGCGCTGGCCAGCGGGGAGTGGATCGCCGCCGCCGCGTACGCCGCCGCCCTGGCCGGGCGGGACACCGCCGTGCGGGTCCGGGCGATGCTGGACCGGGTCGGGCATCGCACGCCGTGGTCGGAGGCGGCGCTGCGGACGGTGACGGCGGCGGTGGCGGCGGCCGACGGCGACCACCGGCGGGCGGCCGAGCTGCACCTGGCCGCCGCCGAGACGTACGGGCGGATCCCGGACGTCAGCGACCGGGTGCTGGCGCTGGCGCTGGCGGCGGCGGAGCTGACCCGCGCCGGCGACCCGGCGGGCGCCCGGGAGCCGCGAGCCGAGGTCCGCACCTTCGCGCTGCGCAACGACGCCCCGGGCCTGCTGGCGCTGGCCGGCCGGCCGATCAGCCCGACCGGGCCGGCGGTCGCGTGTTGAGCAGGCTCACCCGGCTCGGCGGCTAGGGAGCCTCAGCCGCTGACCCGACTCAGGCGGCGACTGGCGTCTTGAGTTTCTGCGCGTAGATGTCGACGTACTCCCGGCCGGAGAGCTCCATCAACTCGTACATGACCTCGTCGGTGACCGCGCGCTCGACGAACCGGTCGCCGGCCAACCCCGCGTAGCGGGAGAAGTTCAGGGGCGCGCCGAAGCGGACCCGCACCTGGCCGACCCGCGGGAGGAGCCTGCCGGGCGGCTGAAGTTCGTCGGCGTTGAGCATCGCCACCGGCACCACCACCGCGCCGCTCTCCAGGGCCAGCCGCGCCACACCGGTCTTGCCCCGGTAGAGCCGCCCGTCCGGGGAGCGGGTGCCCTCCGGGTAGATGCCGGCCACTCCTTGAGCGCGCAGCACCCGCAACTGGGTGTCCAGGGCGGCGCGGGCGGCCTGACCGCCGGAGCGGTCCACCGGGATGGTCCCGGTGCCGACGAAGAACATCTTCATGAACCAGCCCTTGATCCCCTTGCCGGTGAAGTACTCCGCCTTGGCCACGAAGGTGACCCTCCGCGCAACGATCAACGGGATGAAGATCGAGTCGAAGAAGGAGAGGTGGTTGCTCGCCAGGATCACCGGGCCGGTCGCCGGCACATTGCGCAGGCCCTCCACCTGCGGGCGGAAGATCAGCTTGAGCAGCGGACCGAGGAGCACGTATTTCAACAGCCAGTAGAGCACCGGTGTCCTTTCCGTGGTGTGCCCGCGACAACACCATGCCCGGGAGCGCCGCCGTCGCTGACGAGCCTACGAAGCCTCAGCTCTACCCACAACGGACGAACGACCGCTTCGATCTCGTCAGGTGCTCGGGGCCTCGATCAAGGTCCGCCCGTGCCGGACTCGACAGGCCCGGTTCGTGACGCAGTCAGATTCCGCAGGGCGGGAAGGCACCCGGCGAAGCCACGCTGGCCACCGCAAACGACGGACCTAGTCCTGAGGCCAGACACGTGCCCGGCCTCACGACCAAATCCGACATCCGCTGAGCACGGTCCGCCGTCAGGCGTCCGGCCGCTCCGGTTTAGGACGATGCCGTCGTCGTTGGATCACAGCAGCGAGTTCACGCAGGAAGACAACGACGAGTCCGACGCTGGAGGGCACCGCGATCCAGGCACGCCAACCTCCCTCGCTCACGATGCCGGGCAACAGGATCACGGTGAAAAGGAGCATGAGCCCCAACACCGACAGAGTTCGCCCCGAGTCGCCCGAGTTCACCATTGCCAGCTCCGCCTGTAGGACGTCTGCCTGCATGAGGTTCGCGACGTGCCTCTGGTCCACTTGTCCAGCACCCCGCAGAACGTGTTCCAGGGCTTCACCGCTCAGTCGTGGGTGCGATCGCGCCAGAAGCGAGGCCCTCCACCTGCGGGCGGAAGATCAGCTTGAGCAGCGGACCGAGGAGAACGTACTTCAGCAGCCAGTAGAGCACCGGTGTCCTTTCCGTGGTGGGCCCGCGACCGCGCCGGAACCCGGGAGCGCCGTCGTCGCCGACGAGCCTACGAAGCGGGCGCTCGGACCACAACGGACGGACGCTCACCACCACCGCGCGCCTGCCGCGGTCGCCAGCACGCCGAGGATGTACTCCGGTGTCTGGGCCAGCAGCGCCACCCGCCACAGACGGTTGCCCGGATCCCACCAGCGCTCCGGCAGGTAACAGCTCACCAACATCCGCACCCCGTGCACCGCCGCCATCCAGAACGGGAAGAAGATCACCCAGCCGACGATGTCGAAGACCAGATCCTTCGTCCGCTCGCCGGCGAACGCGGACACCGGGACGAGGACCAGCACGCCGGCGGCGAACACCATCCCGAACAGGATGGACCAGGCCGCACCCCGGGCGATGTGCCGCAGGGCGACGTCCTCGATCTCCTCACCCGCCAGGCCCGCTTCCTCGATCACCTCGGCGCGGCGCTCCTCGGGCGTCTTACCGTCGGCGTCGAGGAACTTCGCGACGGGACCGGCCAGCCAGCGTGTCACCGCCAGTGCCGGATCCATACCCACCCCTATTCGCCCCGCTCGCTCTTCCACCGTAGGAACTCGCGGTACAGCTCCTCTTCGCGCCTGCGCATGCGCTGGTGCAGCACCCGGGAGGCCACGAGAAGCATGCCGCCGCCGTTCAGCATCAGGTAGCCGAGGATCCGGTCGTCGGGGATCTTCGGTGCCGTGCTGAACAGCAACCCCAGCAGGGTCGAGCCCAGACCCAGGTAGAGCGCGATCCCGGGCGGTGTCTGCCGGTATTCGAGATGGTGACGGTCGGCGAACGTCTGGAACCTCGGCGGGACGTCCGGCTCCTCGTACTCCTCAGCGGTCACGTATGCCCCCTCCGTCCCCGGCGTGGAGTCGCCGCCGTCAACGATCACCGAGATCGCACGTGTCGCGCAAGAACGGACATAGGTGGCCCGCCGCGACCTGCGACAGCAGCCGTGACTTTGGAAGACGCGACACAACGCACTCCCGGAACCGGCCTCCGACGTGTCACGATTCAGAGCACGGCGTGCGTACGGGCGTCGAGGGGGCAGGGTGGCCGCGTCGGAAGGCGCGTTGAGGAGGATGTCCGGGTGTCAGCGGGTGGGGCCCGCCGGGGACGGCGGGACAACGGGCTCGACGCGAGCGAGTACGCCGTCGTCGGCGACGTCGATCCGCGCGTCGGCGAGCACCTGCTCGACGTGCTGGCCGCCGGCGGGATCGCCGCCTACCTGCAACCCTCCGCCGACCTCAACCCCGTCACCCGCACCACCACGGTTCCGGCCCGCCCGGTCGACCGGCTCTACGTCGACCGCTCGCACCTGACCACGGCCCGCGACTACCTCACCCAGCTCGCCGACGAGAGCGCCCCGGAGCAGCCGCCGGCCCGCGACGAGCCGGACATCGACGCCGAGTGGGCCCGGATCGTGGCCGGCTTCCACGCCACCTCGACCGCCGACGAGCGCCCGTGGCCGGCAGCGGAGGACGTGGACGAGCGCGACGACCGGGAAACCCGGGACGAGCCGACGGCTGGTCCGCTCGCCCGCTCCGGCGCCGACGAGGCCGGGCCGACCGCCACCGACGTCCGTCGGCTGCCGTCGGCCACCGACTTCTCCGGGATCTCGGTCGGCCGGGGCACCCGCGGTGACGAGCCCTCGCTGCTGGACGGTCTGGACACCTTCGGCGCCGATCTGCCCGACGACGACGAGGACGAGGGTTACCACCCGCCGCCACCCCCGCCACTGCCCCGGATCTCCAAGTACGCGGTGGTCGGCGCGCTCGCGGTGGTCGTCGGTTTCGTGCTCTTCCTCTTCCCGTCGCTGCTCCCGGTGGACCGCTCGGCGGTCATCCTGTTCGGGTTCACCGGCATCCTGGCCGGCTTCGTCACGCTGATCTGGCGCCTGCGCCCCGGCGACGAGAACGACGACGACCCGGACAACGGCGCCGTCGTCTGACTCCCGCGCCCGCCGACCGCATTCCGGGACGACGACGCCCCCGTCCGGGGCGTAACAATGGTGTAACTTACTGTCAGTAGGAATACCGCTGTACGTCACTTCCCCCGCTGACTGACCGGTTTTTCCTTGCTCGTGGCGGTCAGTCCTCTGCTGATCGGAATGCCCGAGATGCGACAGAGTTCCCTCGTGGTGGTGGCCAACCGCCTCCCCATCGACGACAGCCAAGCCCCCGACGGCGCCTGCGAGTGGCGCCGCAGCCCGGGTGGGCTGGTCAGCGCGCTGCACCCCCTGCTCCGGCACACCCCGGCGACCTGGGTCGGCTGGGCCGGAGGCACCGGGGCCGCGCCCGCCCTGCCGGACGTGGACGGCGTCCACATGCACACCGTCGCCCTCAGCCAGGAGGATCTGCGCGACCACTACGAGGGTTTCTCCAACGCCACCCTCTGGCCGCTCTACCACGACGCCGTCGAGCAACCCGAGCACCACCGCCGCTGGTGGGAGGCGTACCAGCGGGTCAACCAGCGCTTCGCCGAGGCGACCGCCGAGGTGGCCGAGCCGGGCGGCGTGGTCTGGGTGCAGGACTACCACCTGCAGCTGGTCCCCGGGCAACTGCGCGCGCTCCGCCCCGACCTGCGCATCGGGTTCTTCCTGCACGTGCCGTTCCCGCCACCGGAGCTGTTCATGCAGTTGCCCCGTCGGGCCGAACTGCTGCGCGGCATGCTCGGCGCCGACCTGGTCGGCTTCCAGCGCGCCCAGGCGGCGCACAACTTCGCCCAACTGGTCACCCGGGTGCTGGAGCTGCCGGCCACCGACCGCCGGATCGGGATCGACGACCGGGTGGTGCGCATCGGCGCCTTCCCGGTGTCCATCGACACGGCCGAGATGGCCGCCCTCGCCGCCCGCCCCGACGTTGCCGCGCGGGCCCGCCGCCTGCGCCAGGATCTCGGCGACCCCCGCCAGGTCATCCTCAGCGTCGACCGGATGGACTACACCAAGGGCATCGAGCAGCGCCTCAAGGCGTACAGCGAGCTGCTCGCCAGCGGCGACGTCAAGGTCCGCGACACGGTGCTGGTGCAGGTCGCCATGCCGAGCCGGGAACGTGTCGGGCAGTACCAGATCCTGCGCGAACGGATCGAGCGCGAGGTGGGCCGGATCAACGGCGAGTTCGGCCGGGTCGGTGAGCCCGCCATCCACTACCTCACCCAGCCGTTCGACCGGGCCGAGCTGGCCGCGCTCTACCGGGTCGCCGACGTGATGGCGGTGACCCCGCTGCGCGACGGGATGAACCTGGTCGCCAAGGAGTACGTCGCCGCCCGGGTGGACGACACGGGCGCGCTGCTGCTCAGCGAGTTCGCCGGCACGGCCGCCGAGCTGTCCCAGGCGTACCTGGTGAACCCGCACGACCTGGAGGGGCTCAAGCAGGCGCTGCAAACGGCGCTGCGCGCCAGCCCCGCCGACGTCACCGAACGCATGCGGGCCATGCGCGCCCACCTGCACCAGCACGACATCCGGGCCTGGGCGCGCTCCTACCTGAGCGCGCTGGACGAGCACGGCGCCCTGGTCGGCCGCCTCACCAGCGCCGACGGCGCCCCCCTGGTGCCGCGCCCGGCGACCCGGGCCACCTCCGCGACGCAGCACGCCGGCGGCTGACCGGCGCGACCACTCACCGCGAGGCGGGCTCCTTCTCCAGCCAGTCCAGGATCGCGTCGATCGGCTCGGCCCAGCGCGCGTCGAGCATCAGGTCGTGCCCCATGCCCGGAAAGAGCAGCGGAGCCGAACCGTACCGGCGGGCGATCCGCGTCAACGTCGACGCCGGCACCACCCGGTCGTCCGGGCTGCCCAGCACCAGGACCGGCGGCGTGCCGACGGCCGGCTCGGCCTCCGGCTCGCCCAGCAGCGCCCATTGCGCCCGCCGACCGGCCCGACCCAGCCGCGCCACGTACCGCCGAGCCTCCTCGTCGGGCAACTCGCGGCTGAACAACTGCGTGCGGCTGAGCCGCAGCGGCCCGCCGAACACCGCCGGCAGCGTCCCGGCCGGGTTGCGGCGCACCGCCGCGGAGAGCACCCCCCAGCCGCCGAAGACCGGCGCCACCAGCACCGCGCCGCGCGCCGGGTAGCGCGCCAACGCGTGCGCCACCACGAGCGCCCCGGCGCCGTGCCCCACCAGCACCGCCTGGCGCGGCAGGCCCGCGGCCACCTGGACCACATCGTGGGCGTACGCGCGCAGCGTCGCCTCCGGCGCCGGCTCGCTGCCGCCGTGCCCCCGCAGGCTGAGCGCGTACGCCGGAAAGCCCCGCGACGCGGCGTGACCCAGCCAGTGCTCGGCGAACGCCCACGCGCCGTGCCCGAACCCGGGAACGAACAGCAGCGCAGGACGCCCCTCTTCCACCTCGGGAATGGCGCTGAGCACCTCGCGTCGCGCCGGCCGGACCGGCCGGGACCACTCCCGGCCCCGCATGATCCGCAGCTCGGTCACTGAACTCGCCTTCCGTTCGCGACTGCGGGGCTCGCAAGCTCACTCCTCGCGCTCACTTGGCCTCCAGGTCGTGCAGGGCGCGCTGGACGGCGCGCAGGTAGTCGGCGTGCCCGACCTCGAACCAGTGCCGGCTGCTGTCCTTGACCTGCCCCGAGTAGCGCTCCCCGGCCCGGTCGCGCACCCGCTGCGCGAACGCCGCGGCCCGCTCGGGCCGGTCCCGGCGGGCCCGCAACAGCCGGGCGAAGAGCACCGTCTGCCAGTGCGCCAGGGTGAACATCCCGGAGTCCGGTTGCACGAGGCCGGCGACCGCCAGCGTGGGGTGCCCCGGCGTGAAGGCGTTGAGCCAGAGCGTGGGCCGGCCCGTGCCGGCGCTGTCGCCGAATACCGACGCGTCGAGGAACTCGAACCGCGGCAGGTAACCGGTGGCGAAGATGACCAGGTCGGGGTCGATCTCGCGGCCGTCGGCCAGCTCCACGGCGTACGGGCGGAAGCGGGCCAGGTCGGGCACCGGACCGATCCCGCCGTGGCCCACGTAGTAGACGAGCTGGCTGTTGGCGATCGGGTGCGTCTCGTACACCCGGTGGTCGGGCTTGGGCAGGCCGAAGCGGGTCAGGTCGCCGACGGTCAGGCGCAGCGTCCAGTGGTAGAGCCACTGGCGGACCCGCAGCGGCACCCGCAGCGCCAGCAGGGCGTCGTTGACCTGGTCGGCCGGGCGCCCGAGGACGTACTTCGGGGCGTACCAGTAGCCGCGCCGGGTGGAGTGCCAGCACCGCGACGCCTGCTGGGCGGCCTCGACGGCGATGTCACAGCCGGTGTTGCCGGCGCCGACCACCAGCACCCGCTTGCCGCGCAGCTGCGCCGGGTCCTTGTAGGACGACGCGTGCATGATCTCGCCGCGGAACTCCTCCAGCCCCTCGTAGCGGGGCAGTTTCGGCGACCAGTTGTGCCCGTTGGCGATCACCACGGCGGCGTATCGGGAGGTGCGCTCCGGCCCGTACCCGCCGGTGGAGCGGGTGGTCACGTCCCAGCGGTCCCCCTCGGCGGGCTCCACCCGGATCACCTCGGTGCCGAACCAGACGTGCGACCGCAGGTCGAAGTGGTCGGCGTACCGCTCGAAGTACGCCAGGAGCTGGCTGTGGTGCGGGTAGTCCGGCCACGAGTCCGGCATCGGGAAGTCGGGAAACTGGGTGAACGGCTTCGACGACAGCAGATGGGTGCTCGCGTACACCGGGCTGCGGTCGTGTCGCCAGTTCCAGGCGCCGCCGACGCCGGTCTCCCGTTCGTAGCAGTCCACCCCGAACCCGTGCTCGCGCAGGTTCTTGATGGCCGTCAGGCCGCTGGCCCCGGCCCCGATGACGCAGACCGTGTCGCCCCGGTCGGAGAGCGGACGGCCGTCGGGGCTCTGCGCGGACGGGGTCGCATCCGGGTCGGGCCGGCCGTGGTCGGTGGAGGTGGACACCGGGACATCTCCTTTTGTGCGGCACGGGTGCCGGTCGCCGCGAAATCCTCTCCACATCGGAGCCGGATGTCCAGCCCTGGCGCGGACCGATCGGCGGGTACCGGCCGGTGGGGGTCAGCCGGCGGTGGGCAGCAGCAGGTCGACGAGGACCGGGAAGTGGTCGCTGGCCCGGCGGGTCTGCGGGGTGTCCACCACGTCGTAGTCGACCACGCTGATCCGGGGATCGACGAAGAGCGCGTCGATGCGGCGGCGCGGGTCGGCGCACGAGTAGGTGAGCCGGTCCGCCCGGTCGGCCGCGATCGCCGCGTCGGTCAGGCCACGCGCCACAGTGGTCCACGCCGGCCCGTCCGGACCCTCGTTCAGGTCGGCCCCGGCCACCACCGGGCTGCTCGCCGCGTCCAGCCCGCGCCGGAACTCGGCGGCCTGCGCGGGCCGCTCGGTCGGGTCGGTGGACAGGTGCGACCCGGCGAGGGTGAACCGGGCGTCGCCGACCCGGCAGTCGGCGTACGCGGCGCCGCGCAGGTGTCGGCCCGGGGTCAGCGGAAAGCGCTGGCAACGGGTGCCGCGCACCTGCACCCGCAGGCTGGTCAGCAGCAGGTTGCCCAGGGCGGGCAGACCCCCGGCGGCCACCACCAGGCCGAACGACTCGGCCAGGGTGGCGGACTTCTGCCGCCACCGGAACCGGCGCGGCCCCTCCTGCACGATCACCACGTCCGGCCTCGCGGCCCGGACCACCGCCGCCAGCGCGACGACACCGCCG
>NZ_JBFAPG010000102.1:0-15569 GCF_040675595.1 Micromonospora sp. NPDC049580 | reverse complement strand
CCTCTCCCAGCCCGGGAGAGGGCCTCTCGGCATCCGGCGGGTCAGTGGTCGGCGGCGATGCCGTCGGCGACCGTGCGGGCGACGGTGAGCAGCTTGGCCCGGACGACCCGAGCGGAGGTCATCATCTCGCTCGCCGGCAGGGCGCAGGCCAGCACGACCCGACGTTCCATGTCCTTGTCCGGCGTGACGAGCACCGCCGCGCAGGCCACACCCTGGCGGAACTGCCCCAGCTCCAGCTGCATCCCGCGCCGGTCGCCGGCGGCCAGGTCGGCCTCGAACGCCTCGGTGGTGGTCAGCGTCGCGGTGGTGAACGAGCGCATGCCGTACTCGCGCAGGTAGCGGAAACGCTGCTCGGTGGTGAGGGTGGCGAGCAGGGACTTGCCGAGGGCGGTCGCGTGCGCCCCCTCGTCGAAGCCGGGGACCAGGTCTTCCAGGTAGGGCGAGCGGTGCCCCTCGGCCACCGCCGTGATGGCGACCTGACCGCCGACGAAGCGGCCCAGGTAGTGGCTGTAGCCGGTGTCCACGGCGGCCCGGCGCAACGTCTCACCGACCACCGGCGGGCCCCGGAACGCGGTCACCAGCTCGCGGTAACGGTCGGCCACCTCCAGCCCCACGATGTACGTGCCGTCCTCCCGACGGATCACGTAGCCCTCGTAGGCGAGCGTGCGGACCAGGTGGTAGGTGGTGGCCACGGTCAGCTCGCACCGTCGGGCGATCTGCTTGACGGTCAGGCCCTTCGGAGCGCGACCGACCGACTCGAGCACCCGCAGTGCTCGGGACACGCTGCGGATCAGGTCCGAGGGTTCTGCCAAGGGGTCGCGCACAACCACCTCCGCCGCCGGGGACTTACACCATATGAAAAACAGGCCGGGTGCGAAATGCCTGTTCGGGTCGAGGATGCCAGATCACCATCCACTCCTCGTAGGCCACTGGTCACCGGGAGTGGTCCGAGTCTGACTCGCGTAGGTTTGCCGGACGATGACCAACACCGCCCTCACCCCCGCTGAAGACCGCGCCCGGACCCGCCCGATCCGGGCCAGTGCCGGTGCCGTCGCCACCACTGTGGCCTGCGTACTGCCCGTCTTCCTCCTCGGCGGCCTCGCCGTGCAGATGGGAGCGGACCTCGGGTTCTCCCCGGCCGGGCTGGGCCTGGCCGTGTCCGTCTACTTCGGCGTGAGCGCGCTGGCCTCGGTGCCCTCCGGCCGGCTCGTCGAGCGGTACGGGCCGGCCGTGGTGGCCCGCTGCGGCATCGTGCTGGCCTCCGGGTCGATGCTGGCCGTGGCGGCGGTCGCCCGCTCGTACGAGGTGCTGCTCGCCCTGCTGGCGCTCAGCGCCGCCGCCAACGCCCTCGGCCAACTGGCCAGCAACGCCGCACTGGCCCAGCATGTGCCCCCGAACCGGCAGGGGCTGTCGTTCGGTGTCAAGCAGGCGGCCATTCCGGTCTCCACCCTGCTGGCCGGCGCGGCGGTGCCCACCATCGCGCTCACCGCCGGGTGGCGCTGGGCGTTCGTGGCCGCGGCCGTCACGGCGCTGACGACGCTGCCGGCCGTACCCCGGCAGCTGCCCGGCCGGGACCGACGGGCCGACGCGACGCGCGCGGGCCGGGCCACGACGGCGCTGGTGGTGCTCGGCGCGGCGGCGACGTTGGCGGCGGGCGCGGCCAACGCGCTGGGCACCTTCCTGGTGGACTCGGCCGCCGCCCGGGGTCTCTCGCCGGGCCTCGCCGGCCTCACCCTGACCCTGGGCAGCGCGGTCTGCGTGGCCGCCCGGGTGGGCGCCGGCGGACTGGCCGACCGCCGGGCCAGCGGTCACGTCGCGCTCATCGCCGCGATGCTGGTGGTCGGGGCGACCGGGCTCGGTCTGCTCGCGGTGGCCGGCCCGGTGCCGTTGGTGGCCGGCGTGGTGCTCGGCTTCGGCCTGGGCTGGGCGTGGCCCGGCCTCATGAACTTCGCGGTGGTCCGGCTGCACCCGCAGGCCCCGGCCGCCGCCACTTCGATCACGCAGACCGGGGTGTACGCGGGCGGCTGCCTCGGCCCGTTGAGCCTCGGCCCGCTCGCCGCCCACTTCGGCTACCCGGCCATGTGGGCCACGGCGGCGGTGGCGATGCTGCTCGCCGCCGCCCTCATGCTGATGGGCAGCCGCCTCCTGACCGCCGCCCGCCCCAACCCCGCGTGATCATGAAGTTATTGCCCGATCAGACGGCGTGTCGGGGCAATAACTTCATGATCAACCGAGTGACGGCCGGGGGTGGGGGGGTGGGGGTGGGGGTTAGCTGGTGCGGTCGGCGATGTAGTCGCAGAGCGATTCCAGCGCCTGGCGTGACGCGCTCGCGGGGAGCGGGGCCAGGCGCGCGCGGGCGTCCTCGGCGTAGCTGCGCACGGTCTCCCGGGCGCGCTTGAGCGCCGGGCTCTCCCGGAGCAGCCCCAGGGCCTCGGCGTGCAGCGCGTCGTCGGTCAACGGGCCGGTCGCCAGGATCTCCCGTAGCCGCACCGACGCGGCGTCGGAGTCGTCGGCCGCACGGGCGTAGAGCACCGGCAGCGTCGGGACACCCTCGCGCAGGTCCGTACCGGGCGTCTTGCCCGACTGCACCGACTCGGAAGCGATGTCCAGCAGGTCGTCGGTGAGCTGGAACGCGACGCCGATCGTCTCGCCGTAGCCGGCGAGGGCCTCGACCTGCTCGGCCGGGGCGCCGCCGAACATGCCGCCGAACCGGACCGACGTGGCGATCAGCGATCCGGTCTTCTCGGCGATCACGCTCAGGTAGTGCGCGACCGGGTCCTCCCCGGCGCGTGGACCCACCGTCTCCGCGATCTGACCGTGCACCAGGCGGGCGAAGGTACGCGCCTGCAACCTGACGGCCTCGGGGCCCAGATCGGCCGCGATGTCCGCGGCGCGGGCGAAGAGGTAGTCGCCGACCAGGATGGCGACCGAGTTGGTCCAACGCGAGTTGGCGCTCGGTGCGCCCCGCCGCACGGCGGCCTCGTCCATCACGTCGTCGTGGTAGAGGGTGGCCAGGTGGGTGAGCTCCATCACCACGGCCGCCGGGACCACCTGCGCGCCCGACGGATCGCCGAACTGAGCGCCGAGCGCCACCAGCAGCGGCCGGAACCGCTTTCCGCCGGCCTCCAGGAGGTGCCGGGCCGCCTCGGTGACGAACGGGTCGGCGCTGGCCACACTGGCCCGCAGCTCGACCTCGACCGCGTCCAGCAGCCCCAGCACGGACGCCTCGACGCGGGGATCGGCAAGATGGAGGCCGAGCGCGCCGAACTGACTCGTGCTCGCCCGACCCCGGCGACCGCCGGAACCGGTGGCACCTGAACGCTCGCCAGCCGGAATCACCACACCATCAACCATGCCACACCCGTTCGACCTGCTCCGGGTCGGGGATACGCAGCGGGGGCCGGCACGCTGTCGCGCGCCGGCCCC
This sequence comes from Micromonospora sp. NPDC049580, assembly GCF_040675595.1. NCBI lineage: Bacteria > Bacillati > Actinomycetota > Actinomycetes > Micromonosporales > Micromonosporaceae > Micromonospora > Micromonospora sp. NPDC049580. The sequence continues at coordinate 12,143 of NZ_JBFAPG010000102.1, read as the reverse complement.
CGGTGTCCGAGGTACGTCTCACCGCACGAATTCTGCGGCTCCGGTAGCCAGGTCGAGCAGTGGACCAGGGGCGACACCCAGCGCCAGGGTGGCCAGCACGCCGACCATCAGCGCGGCGGACGTGAGGCCGCCCGGCACGGTGACCGTCGGCGTGGACTCGCCCGGCTCGGACAGCCACATCATCACCACGACCCGCAGGTACGGGAACGCCAGCACCATGCTGGTCAGCACGCCGGCCACCACCAGCCACACGTGCCCGCTCTCCCACGCCGGCCCGAAGACCGCGAACTTGCTGGTGAAGCCGCTGGTCAGCGGGATACCGGCGAACGCCAGCAGGATGAACGTGAACAGCCCGGCGTAGAACGGCGAGCGCTGCCCCAGCCCGGCCCAGCGGGACAGGTGGGTGGCCTCCCCGTCGGCGTCACGCACCAGGGTCACCACCGCGAACGCGGCCAGCACCGAGAAGCCGTACGCGACCAGGTAGAACATCGTGCCGGTGAGACCGTCGCGACTCGGCGCCAGCACACCGACCAGCAGGTAGCCGGCGTTGGCGATCGAGGAGTACGCGAGCAGCCGCTTGATGTCGGTCTGGGTGACCGCGAGTACCGCGCCGACCAGCATGGTCAGCACCGCCACCGCACCGAGCACCGGCGTGAAGTCCCAACCCCCGCCCTCGAACGCGACGTGGAAGACGCGCAGCAGCGCGCCGAACGCCGCGACCTTGGTGCAGGCGGCCATGAAGCCGGTGACCGGGGTCGGCGCACCCTGGTAGACGTCCGGCGTCCACACGTGGAACGGGGCCGCCGCGGCCTTGAAGAGCAGACCGATGGCGAGCAGCGCCATGCCGGCGAAGAGCAGCACCGGGCTGGCCGGCGACTCACTCACCGCCGCGTTGACGGTGGCGAAGTCGACCCCGGCCGACCGGCCGGGAACACCGGCGGTGAAGCCGTAGATCAGGGCCACCCCGAACAGGAAGAACGCCGAGGCGTACGCGCCGAGCAGGAAGTACTTCATCGCCGCCTCCTGGCTCAGCAGACGCCGGCGGCGGGCCAGCGCGCAGAGCAGGTAGAGCGGCAGGGAGAAGACCTCCAGCGCGATGAACATGGTCAGCAGGTCGTTCGCCGCCACGAAGATCAGCATGCCGCCGATCGCGAACGTGACGAGCGGGTACACCTCGGTGAGCCCGTTGCGCCCCTCGGCCTGCTTGCGGTCGTCGGCCGACTCGGCGGTCACCGCGGCCTGGGCGACGAACGCGCCGCCCCGCTCGACAGAACGGTCACCGATCAGCAGCAGCGCCATCGCGGCCAGCACCAGGATGGCGCCCTGGAGGAAGAGCGTCGGCCCGTCCACCGCGATGGACTGACCGGCCGTGACGAGCCGGTCGTCGGCGTTGAGGACCACCATGGTCAGCGCGGCGAGGACGGCCAGCAGCGCCAACGTCAGCTGCACCACGTGCCGCGAGCGGCGCGGCACGAACGCCTCGACCAGCACACCGAGCAACGCGGTGCCCAGCATGATCATGATCGGGGCGAGTGCCGCGTAGTCGAGCGACGGCAATTTCAACTCGGTCACTTTGCCGCCTCCTGGACGGTGCCGCCCACGGTCGGGGCCGGGTCGGTTCTGCCGATGTCGTCCATGGTCGCCTGGACGGCCGGGTTGATCACATCGGTGACCGGCTTGGGATAGAAGCCGAGCAGGACGATCAGCGCGACCAGCGGGGCGACCACGACCTTCTCGCGCAGGTTGAGGTCCCGGCGCATCCCGTCGACCTCGGTCAGCGCCGGATTGAGCGTGCCCTGCGTGGTGCGCTGCACCATCCACAGCACGTACGCCGCCGCCAGGATGATGCCGACCGTGGCGATGACCGCCACCGGCTTGTTCACCGTGAACGTGCCGATCAGCACCAGGAACTCGGAGATGAACGGCGCGGTGCCGGGCAGCGCGAGCGAGGCGAGACCGGCGAAGAACAGCACACCGGCGAGCACCGGGACCAGCTTGCCGGCGCCGCCGAAGTCACTGATCAACGACGAGCCACGCCGGGAGATCAGCATGCCGACCACCAGGAACAGCAGGCCGGTGGCCAGACCGTGGTTGAGCATGTAGAGCACCGCGCCCGTACCGGCCTGGGTGGTGAAGGCGAAGATACCCACCCCGATGAACCCGAAGTGCGCGATCGACGTGTACGACACGAGCCGCTTGAGGTCGTTCTGGCCGACCGCCAGCAGCGCCGCGTAGATGATGCCGATCACGCCCAGCGCCAGCGCCCACGGCGCGAACCACTTCGACGCCTCCGGGAACAGCGGCAGGCAGTAGCGCAGGATCCCGAACGTGCCGACCTTGTCCAGCACACCGACCAGCAACGCGGCGGCGCCCGCCGGGGCGGCGCCACCGGCGTCCGGCAGCCAGGTGTGGAACGGGAAGAACGGGGCCTTGATGGCGAACGCGAGGAAGAAGCCGAGGAACAACCACCGCTCGGTGCCGGTGCTGATGTCCACCTGCGACAGCGCCTGCCAGTCGAAGGTCTTTCCGCCGACCACCCAGAGGCCGATCACCGCGGCCAGCATGAACAGACCGCCGACCAGCGAGTAGAGGAAGAACTTCACCGCCGCGTACTGCCGCTGGTGGCCGCCGTAGCTGCCGATCAGGAAGTACATCGGCACCAGCATGACCTCGAAGAACACGTAGAACAGGAAGACGTCGGCGGCGGCGAAGACGCCGATCATCGTGCTCTCGAGGATCAGCAGCAGCGCGAAGTAGACCGGGATGGACCGCTTGGAGGACTCCGCGTCGTGCCAGGAGGCCAGGATCACCAGCGGCACCAGCACCGCGATCAGCATGAGCATCACCAGCGCGATGCCGTCGGTCGCGAAGGTGAAGCTGACGCCCCAGTTCGGGATCCAGGAGTACGACTCCCGGAACTGGAAGCGGTCACCGCCCGCGTTGAAGCTGACCCACATCACCACCGAGAGCACCAGGACCAGCAGCGACCAGACGAACGCCACCTGCTTGGCCAGCTCCGGCCGGTGGCGCGGCAGGAAGGCCACCACCAGGGCGCCCACCAGCGGCGCCACGGTGAGCACCGAGAGGAACGGGAAGTTGGACATTATGCGGCCTTACCTCCGTCGTGGATGCGTGGTCCGCCGGCGGGGGCGGGCGTATTCAGGTCGATCACGCCAACCACCCCGCCTGCACCGCCAGGAACGCCGCCATCACCAGCAGCGCACCGGCCAGGATCGAGGTGGCGTACGAGCGGACGAAACCGGTCTGCAGCCGCCGGAGCCGGCCCGAACCGCCGCCGACGCCGGCGGCGAGCCCGTTGACCAGCCCGTCGATGCCCCGGTTGTCGAGGAAGACCAGCGCCCGGGTGAGGAAGATGCCCGGCTTCTCGAAGACCGCCTCGTTGACCGCGTCGGTGTAGAGGTTGCGCCGGGCGGCGGTGACCAGCACCCCGGCCGGCTGCGGCGCGGTGGCCGTACCGGCCCGGAACAGGAACCAGGCCAGCCCGGCGCCGAGCACCGTCACCACCAGCGAGAGCGCGGTGATCACGCCGTGCGCGAGGACCGCCTCGTGCTCCGCGTGCTCGCCGCCCAGCCCGGCGGTCGCCGTCAGCCAGTCCGGAACGGACGTGGAGAGCAGGAAACCGGCGCCGACCGAGCCGACCGCCAGCAGGATCAGCGGGATGGTCATCAGCCTCGGCGACTCGTGCGGGTGCTCGATGTCCTCGGTCCACCGCTTCGGGCCGTGGAAGGTGAGCACGAACAGCCGGGTCATGTAGAACGCGGTCAGTCCGGCGCCGAGCAGCGCCGCCCCGCCGAAGAGCCAGGCGGTCCAGTCCTCCCGCTCGAAGGCGGCCACGATGATCGGCTCCTTCGAGAAGAAGCCGGAGAACGGGAACATGCCGATGATGGCCAGCCAGCCCATCATGAACGTCAGCCAGGTGACCTTCATGTACGTCGACAGCCCGCCGAAGCGGCGGATGTCCACCTGGTCCTTCATCCCGTGCATGACCGAGCCGGCGCCCAGGAACATGTTGGCCTTGAAGAAGCCGTGCGCCAGCAGGTGCACGATGGCCAGCGCGTACGCGCCACCGCCGAGGCCGACGCCGAGGAACATGTAGCCGATCTGGCTGACCGTCGACCAGGCCAGCACCCGCTTGATGTCGTCCTTCGCCGCGCCGATGACGCAGCCCATCAGCAGGGTGAGCGCGCCGACGCTGACCACCACGAGCTGGAGCGTCGAGTTGGCGGAGAAGATCGGGTTGGACCGGGCGATCAGGTAGACGCCCGCCGTGACCATGGTGGCGGCGTGGATGAGCGCCGACACCGGAGTGGGGCCCTCCATCGCGTCCGGCAGCCACGCCTGGAGCGGGAACTGGCCGGACTTACCGGCCGCACCGAGCAGCAGCAGCAGGCCGAGCACCAGCACGGTGGTGCCGGTCAACGCGCCGACACCGTTGAACACCTCGTCGTACTGGGTGGTGCCCAGGGTCGCGAACATGATGAAGATGCCGATGGCGAGGCCGGTGTCGCCGACCCGGTTCATCAGGAACGCCTTCTTGCCGGCCGTGGCGGCGCTCGGCCGCCCGTACCAGAAGGAGATCAGCAGGTACGACGCCAGACCGACGCCCTCCCAGCCGAAGTACAGCATCACGTAGTTGTTGCCGAGCACCAGCAGCAGCATGGCCGCGACGAACAGGTTGAAGTACGCGAAGAACCGGCGGCGACCCGCGTCGTGCGCCATGTACTCGACGGCGTACAGGTGGATCAGGAACCCGACGCCGGTGATCAGCAGGACGAAGACCGCGGCCAGCGGGTCGAAAAGCAGGCCGAAGTCGACCCGCAGATCACCGACCGCGATGAAGTCCCAGAGGCTCAGCTCGGCCGACTTGTTCTCCAGGCCGCGCAGCTGGAAGAAGGACGCCAGCCCGAGCACGAACGCGGCGCCGATGGCCGCGACGCCCAACCAGTGCCCCCAGCGGTCGGCCCGCCGGCCGAGCAGCAGCAGGATGGCCGCGCTGACCAGCGGGATCGCCACCAGCAGCCAGACGCTGCCGAGCAAGCCCGTGGCCTCTGCGTACTGCACAGTCTCTTCCACTCGCTTGCCCCTTAGTACTTGAGCAGGTTGGCGTCGTCGACACTCGCCGAGCGCCGGGTCCGGAAGATGGACATGATGATCGCGAGGCCGACGACGACCTCGGCCGCGGCCACCACCATCACGAAGAACGCCATGATCTGGCCGTTGAGGTCACCGTTGATCCGGCTGAAGGTGACCAGCGTCAGGTTGGCCGCGTTGAGCATCAGCTCGACACACATGAACAGCACGATCGCGTTGCGCCGGATGAGCACCCCGGACGCGCCGATGGTGAACAGCACCGCCGCCAGCACGAGGTAATGATTGGGCGTCACTGGTCGGTCCCCTTCAGCGTGGTCTCCTGCGCGGTCAGCTCGCGGACCGGCAGGATGTCCGGCGTGCTCCGCTCGGTGAGCCGCCCGTCCGGCAGCCGCGCCGGGGTGGCCACCGAGGAGGAGGTGGCGAAGACGCCGGGGCCCGGCTTGGGGCCGGGGTAGTTGCCCGGCGCGAAGCGCGCCCGCATCGTCGACGGCTGGTCGACCTTGTCCTGCTTGCGCCGCTCGACGTGCGCGAGCACCATGGCGCCGACCGCCGCGGTGATCAGCAGCGCCGAGGTCAGCTCGAACGCGAAGACGTACTTGGTGAACAGCAGCCGGGCGATGCCCTGCACGTTGCCTTCGGCGTTGGCCTGGTCCAGGCCGACCGCCGTGGTCTTGTCCATGGCGTTGTAGACGGCGGTGCCGACCAGGCCGGCGAAGCCGAGCCCCAGCAGGATCGCGGCGACGCGCTGACCGCGCAGCGTCTCGATCAACGAGTCGGAGGCGTCCCTGCCCACCAGCATCAGCACGAACAGGAAGAGCATCATGATCGCGCCGGTGTAGACGATGATCTGCACCATGCCGATGAACGGCCCGGCCTGGAGTACGTAGAACACGCCCAGGCAGAGCATCGTGAGCACCAGCCAGAGCGCCGAGTGCACCGCGTTGCGGGCCGCCACCATCCCGATCGCGCCGATGAGCGCGAGCGGCGCGAGGATCCAGAAGGTGACCTCCTCGCCGCCGGACACCCCGCCCGCCGCGGCCAGCACCGTAGACGTGGTCATGCTCCCTCTCCCTTGCCGGCCGCCGCGCGCTGGGCGGCCTGCTCGGCGCCCGGGAACGTCACGCCGGGGTGCTCCTCGACCTGGTAGCGGCCGGGGCTCATGGGGGACGTCTCGGCACCGGCGGACGTGCCCGGGTTGTCCAGCGCGCCGACGTAGTAGTCCTTCTCGCTGTCACCCAGGCGCATCGGGTGCGGCGGCTGCTCCATGCCCTCGAGCAGCGGAGCGAGCAGCTGCTCCTTCGTGAAGATCAGGTCCTGCCGGTTGTCCCGGGCCAGCTCGTACTCGTTGCTCATGGTGAGCGAACGGGTCGGGCAGGCCTCGATGCAGAGCCCGCAGAAGATGCACCGCGCGTAGTTGATCTGGTAGGTGCTGGCGTACCGCTCACCGGGCGAGAGGCGCTGCTCGTCGGTGTTGTCGCCGCCCTCGACGTAGATCGCGTCCGCCGGGCAGGCCCAGGCGCACAGCTCGCAGCCGATGCACTTCTCCAGGCCGTCCGGATGCCGGTTGAGGATGTGCCGCCCGTGGTAGCGCGGCGCCGACACCGGCGGCTTGAACGGATAGTCGGTCGTGACGACCTTCCTGAACATGTGCGAGAAGGTGACACCGAATCCCTTGAACGTTCCGGTGATCGCGCCCACGTCACACCTCCCTGGAGTCCGAGCCGGCGACGATGTTGGCCGGCTCCCGCTCGGCGACCACGCGCGTGATACGCGGGCTCGGTGGTACCTGTAGATCCATCGGTGGCAGCGGGAAGCTCCCGTACGGCCGGCTGTCCACCTGCTCCTGCGCGGTCGGCTTGGGCTGCGGGCGACGACTCGGCCAGAACAGGGTGGCGAGCAACAGCACGCCGGCCGGGATGCCGACCGCGATCAGCTTGCCGCGCGAGTCCCAGTCCTCGATGGAGCGCAGGCCCGACAGGACCAGGATCCAGACCAGGTTGATCGGCAGCAGCACCTTCCAGCCGAAGCGCATGAACTGGTCGTAGCGCAGCCGGGGCAGCGTGCCACGCAGCCACACGAAGACGAAGACCAGCGCGATCACCTTGCCGAAGAACCAGAGCATCGGCCACCAACCGGAGTTGGCGCCCTCCCAGAGCGTGATCGGCCACGGCGCCCGCCAGCCGCCGAGGAACAGCGTGGTGGTGACCGCGGACATGGTCACCATCGCGACGTACTCGCTGAGCATGAAGAGCGCGAACTTCAGCGAGCTGTACTCCGTCATGAAGCCGGCGACCAGCTCGGACTCGGCCTCGGGCAGGTCGAACGGCGCCCGGTTGGTCTCGCCGACGGTGGCGATGAAGAAGATGACGAAGCTGGGCAGCAGCAGGATCGCGTACCAGCCCGGGGCCGGGATCTCGGTGCCGAAGAGGGTCAGCCGGGTGGCGTCGCCCTGCGCGGCGACGATCCCGCTGGTGCTCATCGTGCCGGCGGTCATGAAGACGGCCACGATGGAGAGCCCCATGGCGACCTCGTAGGAGATCATCTGGGCGCTCGACCGCAGACCGCCGAGCAGCGGGTACGTCGAGCCGGAGGCCCACCCGCCCAGCACGATGCCGTAGACGCCCATCGAGGAGCAGGCCAGCAGCAGCAGCACCGCCACCGGCACGTCGGTGACCTGCAACGGCGTGTGGTGCCCGGCGATGCTCACCATCGGGCCGAACGGCACCACCGACAGCGCGGTGACCGCGCAGATCACCGAGATCGTCGGGGCGAAGAAGTAGACGACCTTGTCGGCCGCCTTCGGCAGGATGTCCTCCTTGAAGGCCATCTTGAGGCCGTCGGCGAGGGTCTGCAGCAGGCCGAACGGGCCGACCTGGTTGGGGCCGGGCCGCACCTGCATGTAGCCCACCACGCGCCGCTCGAACCAGACACCGAGCAGGGTGGCCAGCAGACCGAAGGCGAACGCGAAGACGATCTTGCCAAGGACCAGCCACCACGGATCCCGACCGAAGTCGGCCAGCGTCGGGTCCTGGGCCAGGAGTGACGAAGTCACTGGTTACCCCCAGTGTTGAGGAGCGGACCCGGAAGACCGGCCTCGTCCGCCGCGACCCGCCCGGCCGGAACGGTCGCGCTCGGTGCGGGAACGGAGATCCGGACGACCGCGCCGGACGTCGCCCCGAGGCTGCGCCGCACGGTCGAACCGGGTGAGTTGGTCGGCAGCCAGACGACGCCGTCCGGCATCTCGGTCAGCTCCGCCGGCAGGGTCAGCGCCCCGCGGTCGGTGCCCACCGTGACCGCGTCCCCGTCGGCCACACCGAGTGCCTCGGCGGTGCCCTTGCCCAGCCGGACGACCGGCGGGCGGGCGGTGCCGGCGAGGTGCTCGTCGCCGTCGGTCAGGGTGCCGAGGTCGACCAGCTGGTGCCAGGTCGCCAGCACGGCCTCCCCGGCACGCGGGTGCGGCACCGTCCCCGGCGACACCGACGGCGCGGACGGCCGGGACGTGCGCGTGGCCGGCAGCGAGCCCAGCTCCCGACGCACACTCGGCACGTCGGCGGTGCCGAGCCGCACGTCGAGCAGCGCGGCCAGCGCGTCGAGCACCCGGCCGTCGGTCATCGCGGCGGTGTTCAGCACCGCCTCGAACGGACGCAGGCGACCCTCCCAGTCCAGGAAGCTGCCGGCCTTCTCGACCACCGGGGCCACCGGCAGCACCACGTCGGCCCGCCGGGTCACCGCGCTCGCGCGCAGTTCCAGGCTGACCAGGAACGGCACCGCGTCCAGAGCGGTCTCCGCCAGCCGCGGGTCGGCCAGGTCGGCCGGGTCGACACCGCCGACCACCAGCGCACCGAGCTGCCCGTTGGCGGCCGCCGCCAGGATGCCGTCGGTGTCCCGACCGGCCTGGCTCGGGATCACCCCGGCCGGGATGTCCCACGCCTCGCCCAGCTCGGCCCGCGCGGCCGGCTCGGTGACCAGCCGGCCACCGGGGAGCAGGTTGGGCAGGCAGCCGGCGTCGACCGCGCCGCGGTCACCCGCGCGCCGCGGCACCCAGGCCAGCTTCGCGCCGGTACGGCGAGCCACGTCCGCCGCGGCGGAGAGCCCACCCGGCACGCTGGCCAGCCGCTCACCGACGATGAGGATCGCGCCCGGGGCGCTGAGCGCCTCGGTGACCGTGGCGTGCTCGGCGAGCACGCTGGCCTCCTCGCCCGGCACGACCCGGGCCAGCTTGGCACCGAGCTTCTCCAGGCCGCGGGTGGCGAACGGCGCCAGCGCGTACACCGTCAGGGTCTTCTTGAGGTACGCCTTGCGCAGCCGCAGGAAGAGGATCGGGCACTCCTCCTCCGGCTCCAGGCCGACCAGCACCACCGCCGGCGCGTTCTCCACGTCGGTGTAGGTGACGTCGGTGACCCCGGCGACCGAGCTGGCCAGGAAGTCGGCCTCCTCGCGGGAGACCGGGCGGGCCCGGAAGTCGATGTCGTTGGTGTTCAGCGCGACCCGGGCGAACTTGGCGTACGCGTAGGCGTCCTCGACGGTCAGCCGACCGCCGGTGAGCACCGCCGTGCCCTGGCCGCTCTCGCGGGCCGCGTGCAGCCCCTCGGCGGCCCTGGTCAGCGCCTCACTCCAGGACGCCTCCCGCAGCTCACCGGTGTGCTCGTCGCGGACCAGCGGGTTGGTCAGGCGGTCGGCGGCGCGGGTGTACTGGAAACCCCAGCGGCCCTTGTCGCAGTTCCACTCCTCGTTCACCGCCGGCTCGTCACCGGCGAGCCGGCGCAGCACCTTGCCGCGCCGCCAGTCGGTGCGCTGCCCGCAGCCGGCCGAGCAGTGCTCGCAGACGCTCGGGCTGGACACCAGGTCGAACGGGCGGGCCCGGAACCGGTACTGGGCGCCGGTCAGGGCGCCCACCGGGCAGATCTGCACGGTGTTGCCGGAGAAGTAGGAGTTGAACGGCACGTCTCCGGCGTCGCCCTGCTCGCCGTACGCGTCGTCCCGGTAGATGTTGATCTCCTCGGCGGACGACCGGCCCATCAGGTCGATGAACTTGTCGCCGGCGATCTCCTCAGAGAACCGGGTGCACCGCTGGCAGAGCACGCAGCGCTCGCGGTCCAGCAGCACCTGGCTGCTGATCGCCATCGGCTTCTCGTACTCCCGCTTGTGCTCGTGGAAGCGCGAGTCGGTGCGGCCGGTGGACATCGCCTGGTTCTGCAGGGGGCACTCGCCGCCCTTGTCACACATGGGGCAGTCCAGAGGGTGGTTGAGCAGCAGCAGCTCCATCACCCCCTCCTGCGCCTTCTGAGCGACAGGCGAGGTGAGCTGGGTGCGGACCACCATGCCGTCGGCGACGGTCTGGGTGCAGGAGGCGACCGGCTTGCGCTGCCCTTCCACCTCGACCAGGCACTGGCGGCACGCGCCGGCCGGGGCCAGCAGCGGGTGGTCGCAGAACCGGGGGATCTCGGTGCCCATCTGCTCGGCGACCCGGATCAGCAGCGTCCCCTTCGGGGCGGTGACCTCGACGCCGTCGATGGTGAGGGTGACGGTTTCGGTCTGCTTGGCTACGTCGGTCATCAGTGCGCCCCTACCAGGGTCTTCTCCGACAGCTTAGGTGCGGTACGTCCCTCGATGTAGTCGAGGTAGTCCTGCTTGAAGTACTTCAGCGACGAGGTCACCGAGCTGGTCGCGCCGTCACCGAGGCCGCAGAACGAGCGGCCGAGGATGTTGTCGCAGGTGTCCAGCAGGGTGTCCAGGTCCTCGTGGGTGCCCTGACCCGAGAGGATCCGCCGGTAGACCCGGACCATCCAGTAGTTGCCCTCGCGGCACGGGGTGCACTTGCCGCACGACTCGTGGTGGTAGAACTCCAGCCACCGGTACGTCGCGTAGACCGGGCAGTCCTGGTCGGAGAAGATCTGGGTGGCAGTGGTGCCGAGGATCGAGCCGGCCGCCGCCACCCCCTCGAAGTCCAGTGGCACGTCCAGGTGCTCGGCGGCGAGCAGCGGGGTGGACGATCCGCCCGGGGTCCAGAACTTCAGGTTGTGACCGGGCTGCATCCCACCGGCCAGCTCGAGCAGCTCGCGCAGCGTGACGCCCATCGAGCACTCGTACTGGCCCGGGTTGTTGATGCGGCCGGAGAGCGAGTAGATCATCGGCCCGGAGGACTTCTCGGTGCCCATGGTCTTCCACCAGTCGGCCCCACCGAGCACGATCGGCGGCACGCTGGCGATGGTGCCAACGTTGTTGACCACCGTCGGGCTCGCGTACAGGCCGTGGGTGGCCGGGAACGGCGGGCGCAGCCGGGGCTGACCCCGGAACCCCTCCAGCGAGTCCAGCAGCGCCGTCTCCTCGCCGCAGATGTACGCCCCCGCGCCGGAGTGCACCACCAGCTCCAGGTCGTAGCCACTGCGCAGGATGTTCCGGCCCAGGTAACCCTTGTCGTACGCCTCCTGGACGGCGTTGCGCAGCCGACGCGCGGCGTGCACCGCCTCGCCCCGGATGTAGATGTACGCGCGGCTGGCCCGGATCGCGTACGACGCGATGATCACGCCCTCGACCAGCGCGTGCGGGTCGTGGGTCATCAGCGGCAGGTCCTTGCAGGTGCCCGGCTCGCCCTCGTCGGCGTTGACCACCAGGTAGTGCGGCTTGCCGTCGCCCTGGGGGATGAAGCCCCACTTGAGGCCGGTGGGGAAGCCGGCGCCACCCCGACCGCGCAGCCCGGAGTCCTTGATCAGCTGGATCAGGTCGTCCGGGTGGGCCTTGAGCGCCTTGCGCAGCGCGGCGTAGCCGTCGAGCTGCTCGTACGTGCCGATCCGCCAGGCGTCCGGCGACAGCCAGCGCTTGGTCAGCACCGGCGTCAGCTTGGCCAGCGTCTCCGGGCGGGGAGTGGTCACTTCTGGGCCCCCGTTTCGCTCGCGTCGGCCGATTCGGCGCCGTCGGCGTCCGTTCCGGCCTTCGCTTCGGTGAGGTTGCGCTCCTGCGCCCCGGCGTCGTCGCCGGCGGGCTTGCCGTCGCCGGCCGGCGGGTTGGCCGCCGTGCCGGCGGCCTGGGCC
>NZ_JBFAPG010000101.1:0-15817 GCF_040675595.1 Micromonospora sp. NPDC049580 | reverse complement strand
CTGTCCTGCCGCAGCGGTGGCATCGTGTCGGTGATCGGCGTGTACGGCGGTCTGCTGGACAAGTTTCCCGCCGGCGCGTGGATGAACCGCGCGCTGACCCTGCGTACCGGCCAGTGCCACGTGCAGCGCTACATGAAGCCGCTGCTGCAGCGCATCGAGCGTGGGGAGATCGATCCGACCCGGGTCATCACCCACACCCTGTCGCTGGACGAGGCAGAACGCGGCTTCGAGATGTTCAAGAACAAGCAGGACAACTGCGAGAAGGTTGTCCTCAAACCCTGACGGATCACTTGCATCCGGCCGCCGCGCGCGCACGGCGGCCGGCCGGATGCGGCGTCCTCCCGGTGTGGAGCGCCGCGCCCGGCAGTTTGCGGCGGACGACACTGGGTAGGCGCGCTTGGTGAGCGGGTCAGACACGGACCTGGGCACCCGGTCGGACACCAGCCGTGCCGTGGCGTTCAGCGATGCCATCTTCGCCATCATCATCACACTGCTGGTCCTGGACCTCCGGGTACCGGACGTACCACCCGGCCACCTCCTGTCCGGCCTGCTCAACCAGTGGCCGTCGTATGGCGCGTATCTCGCGTCCTACTCGTACGTGGCCGTCGTCTGGCTCAATCACAAGGCGGCGTTCAACCGCATTCAGCAGACCGATCGCGGCCTGCACTGGGTGAACCTGTTCGTGCTGTTCAGCACGGCCCTGCTACCGTTTCCGACCGCCGTCGTGTCGCACGCGCTGCAGGAGCACAACAACGCGGACCAGCGCGTGGCCGTCGCCTTTTACGCGTTGATCGGCGCGTTGCTGTGCGCAAGCTGGCTGGCGTTCTACCACTACCTGGCCCGAAGCCCCGACTTGCTGAAGGAACAGGTCAGAGACGACTTCTTTCACGTCGAGCGATTCCGGGCCCTCGCCGGGGTCGTCCTGTACGTCCTCGCGGGGGTAGTCGGCTACCTGGTGGCGCCGTTGCTCGGCCTCGCCATATTTCTCCTTCTGCCCGTCTTCTACGCGATCACCAGCGCTGGCCTGTACCAGTTCGGGGTGATTCGCCGGATCACTCGCCGACCTGGCCGACGAAGAGGCTGAAGGCGGCGGGCCAGCCGCGGTTCTACCCGGCGGGCGCGAGCACCCGCCGGGTTCCGGGTTCGAGGGCATTCCCACAAGCCCACCCTCAGTCGGAGGTTGGTGACGCTACAAGATCTCGAGCGGTTGCGGGCCGGTCGGCGGCGGGAACGCGGTGTCGAGTGCCGCTACGTCCTCCTCCGTCAGCTGCAGGTCTCGCGCTTCCGCGTTCTCCCGGGTGTGTTCGGGGTTGGACGATCGGGGGATGGCCGCCACCGTTTCCTGCCGCAGCACCCAGGCCAGCGCCACCTGGGCCGGGGTGGCCTCGTGCCGGGCGGCGATCTCCGCGATCTGGGAGTGGCCGAGCAGTCGACCCTGCTCGATCGGCGAGTAGGCCATCACCGGGATCCGGTGCTCGCGTAGCCACGGCAGCAGGTCATATTCCGGACCGCGGCGGGTGAGGTTGTACAGGATCTGATTGGTCGCGCAGTCTTGCCCGCCCGCCGTCTCGAGTAGCTCCGTCATGTCGGAAAGATCGAAGTTGCTCACGCCCCACTGCCCGATGTCACCGGCGTCGACGAGTTCCGCGAACGCCTCGATGGTCTCCGCGAGTGGATGCGAGCCGCGCCAGTGCAGCAGGTAGAGGTCGATGTGGTCGACGCCGAGTCGTTGCAGGCTGCGGCGGCAGGCCTGCACGGTTCCCCGTCGGCTGGCGTTGGACGGCAGCACCTTGTCGACCAGAAAGACGTCGTCGCGTCGTCCGGTGATCGCCTCGCCGACGAGTTCCTCGGAAGCGCCGTCACCGTACATCTCCGCAGTGTCGATCATGGTCAAGCCCAGGTCGAGCCCGGTGTGTAGGGCGGCGATCTCGTCCCGCCGCTTTGCGGGGCGCTCACCCAGGTACCAGGTTCCCTGGCCGAGCACGGGCATGGTTTGGCCGGACGGCAGCTCGATCATTTGTCGACCTTCCTGAGCCTGAATACGAGTAGGTTGCCTGCGTTACCCGCTGCGACAGGCAGCACACCCACGGGCGGCGTTCGCTGGCCCGTTTGTGGGTGCCCGCACCGGGAAGGCGACCCGGGAGTGAGCGATGCGCCGCCGACGGGGTGGCGCCGCGAAGGGGAGGCCGCAGAATGGCGCAGAGCCAGCAGCCACTGACCGGCAAGCGAGTTGCTTGCCTCGCCGCTGACGGGGTGGAGGACGTGGAATACACCCAGTCCCGGGCCGCCGCAGAGCAGGCCGGAGCCGAGGTCCACCTGATCTCGTTGCAATCCGGCGAGATCCAGTCGATGAACCAGGACATCAATCCGGCCAACCGATATCACGTGGACCGGACCGTGAACGAGGCCGATGCGGCCGACTATGACGCCCTGTTGCTGCCAGGCGGGACTGTCAACCCCGACCGGCTCCGGATGAACCCGCAGGCGATGGACTTCGTCCGAGCGTTCTTTCAGCAGAACAAGCCGGTGGCGGCGATCTGCCACGGCCCCTGGTCGCTGGTCGAGACCGGAATGGTCAACGGTCGGACCGTCACCTCGTTCCCCAGCCTGCGCACCGACATCCGCAACGCTGGCGGAAACTGGGTGGACCAACAGGTGCAGGTCGACAACGGCCTGGTCACCAGCCGCAACCCCAGCGACCTCCCAGCCTTCTGCTCGAAAATGGTCGAGGAGTTCGCCGAGGGCAAACACGTCCGCCAGATGTCGACAGCCTGACTCGATGGGGCTCAGGGCCGGGAGGATCAGCCCGGCCCCGAGCGCTGCCCGGCGGCTGACCCAGCGCAACGGCGGGGCCGAAAGAGACCCGCCGGTCACGGCTGGTACTGGTTGCGGGTGCGGGGCAACCACTGGGGGTGCTGGTCACGCAGATAGCGGATCAGTCCCTCGCGTAGGTCGCAGCTCAGGTCCCAGGCGCTGGCGCCGTCCGCAGCTGAGGCCTGCACCTGGATGATCACGGTCTGCGCGGTGGCGTCGACCATCTGGAGCACCCACTGGCTGCGATCCCACAGCGGTGCGGACTCGACCAGTCGGCGTACCTCCCGGCGCAGGTCGTTAAGGTCCGCGGTGTGGTCGACATGGATCTGGATCTTGCCGATCACCCGCGACTCGTTGCGGGTCCAGTTCTGAAACGGCCGCTCGGTGAAGTACGTGGTCGGCAGGATGAGTATCCGTTCGTCCCAGAGCCGGATCACCACGTTGGTCAGCTTCACCTCCTCGACCCGGCCCCATTCGCCTTCCACCACCAACACGTCGCCGACGTGCAGCCCGTCGGCGAAGGCGACCTGGATGCCGGCGAACGCGTTGGCGAGCGCGGTTCGGGCGGAGAGGCCGATCACCGCGCCGACCACCCCGGCCGAGGTCAGAATGGAGACGCCGAAGAGGCGTACCGGCCGGAAGGTGATCAGGATCAGGCCGATCGCAACGATCGTGACGACGACCACCGTGAGCCGCCGCACCGGACGGATCTGGGTCCGGGCCCGCCGGGCCCGCCGGCTCCTGGTCACATCATTCGGCAGTCGACTGAACACGACCGCCTCGGCCACCTGCAACACCCTGACCACCAGCCACGCACCGACGGCGATCAGGGTCAGCAGGATGGCGTGCCGCAGATAACGCTGCCACCCGGTCAGTCCGGGCGGCAGCGCGTAGTACACCACCCAGACCAGCAGGACCGCGGCCGCCGGGCGGCGGCAGGCGAGCCGCAGCGGCTCCAGCAGCCACTTGTAGCGGCCACGGGCAACCCGGCGAGCCAGCACGCCGGAGACCAGGTCCACGACCACGGCCGCCGCCAGCGCGGCCAACACGATCAACGCGGTACGCATCAGTTGCCGTTCACCGTGATCCTGATGCCACCTTTCCCTGGCTCGCTGCCCAGTCCACGGGCCCAGGGTGCCATCCGGTCCGGTGGCGGGCGGCGAACATCGACAAACAACCGCCGAACGGGCCTGCGTCAGCCGCCCGACGGTGGCTTCCGGGTTGCCGGCCTGGCAGCGCCGATCCGCCACCGCCTACGGGCGGGTGACCGTGGAGCGGGGCGTCGGCCATGCGCGGCATTCGGCGGCCCGCCGCGAACGCAACTGGAACTGGCTGCGATGGAGGTGACCACGTTCGGGCACACGGGTCAGTCGAGGCGGAAGCTTGCGAGGGCCAGTCGTTGCAGAGGCTCCGTCGCGGTCCACTGGCTGTCCTGGGTCATCCAGGACAGGCTGTGGGCACGGGTCCTGCTGTCATTGACCAGCAGCCGCCGGACGTGCAGCCGCACACCGCCGGCCTGGTCGCAGGTGTACTCCCACTCCGCGGCGCCACCCGCGCGGATGACCGGCCCGATGCTGATCTTCTGGTAGCCGGAAAGCGCCCCGGTCTTCACCGCCTCGCGCTCTGCGGCGGCCCACTGCTTCGAGGGTGTGGGGGAAGCTTCGGCGGTGAGGTCGACAGCGATGGCTCGCACCTCGGCGGGGTCGCGGAAGCAGACAGTTTCGCCCTCGGTGTGCCGGGTCCATCCGTGCGGAACTGCCACCAGGAAGCGGGCCGGGTCCTGGTGCCAAGCCCATCCGTCGGGCAGCGCGTACGGGAGCGGTGCGGTGGGTTCCTGCAGAGGCTCGGCCTCGCTGGAGGCGTCATCGTCCAGGCAGAGGTGGGCGGGCACTTCCGCACTGGTCGACTCCATCGCGCCGGCCGCCGCACCGCCCGGGTCGACGGCCGGCACGCCGTCCTGGCCACGCAGGCCGCCGAGAACGGCACCGGCTGCCGTGACAATGATGGCCACGACCGTCAACAGTCCCAACACTGCGCCAGCGAACGCCCAGCCGGTCGTCCGGTCGCGGGTGTTCGACGCCCTCGCCGTGATGACCGTGGTGTCGATCGCGTCCTCGGCGATCGGCACCGGCGGCGTGGTGGTCCGCGACCGCCGCGGCGGTCGGGTGGACATCCGCCACCGGCGGCGCGCCCGGGGCACCGGCACGGGCTCGATCGGTACGGTCGCCTCGGCCACCTGCTCCAGCAGGGCGCGGGCCTCGTACGCGGACAGACGCTGACGGGGATTGCGCAGCAGGAGTCCAGTGACCGCCGGTTCGAGTGGCAGGACGCTCATCCGGTCGGGCGCCTCGGTGGCCAGAGCGGCGAGTGTGGCCAGGGTCGAGGGCCGGGTCCACGGTGGGCGGCCCTCCGCGGCCAGGTAGAGCGTCGCGCCGAGAGCCCACAGGTCCGAGGCGGGGGTGGCCCTGCCATCGCGAGCGCGCTCCGGCGCGACGTACTGGTTCCTCGACAGGTTCGCCGCACTGACGGTCGCCGGGCTGTGGCTGTCGAAGATCGACAGGCCGAACCCGCCGAGCATGACGCGCCCGTCGTCGCCGAGCAGCACGTTCTGCGGACAGAGCTCCCGATGCACCACACCCATCTCGTGTGCGGCGTTCAGTGCGGCGAGCAGGTGCAGCCCGACCCGCGCCACCTCGACCGGCGTCAGCGGGCCGTCGGCGGCAACCACCTCGGGCAGGGACCGGGAGGGCACGTACTCCAGCCCGTCGGCGCTCAGCACGTCCCACATCCCCATCACGCTCGGGTGGTCCAGCCCGGCCAGTCCACGAACCTCGGCCAGCGTCCGCTCGTGCAACCGGGACCGTTCCGCGTCGCTCGCCCATCCCGGCACGGCGATCTGCTTGAGCGCGACGTCTCGGTCGAGCACCTCGTCGCGGGCCAGCCAGGCCCGTCCCGGAGTGGCAGGGTCCTCGATCGGCAGGAGCCTGCGGTACCGGCCGGCGAGCAGCTCGTCATCCATGCTGGTGATTCGGAGCGGTCCACCGCTCGGATGGGTGGATGAGCGGGAAGCACATCGGCCGTCGGTGCGGACCGGCTGGACCGGCTGACGGTGTGACCGCAGCCGGCCCGTGCTCAGCTCAGCTCAGCTCAGCTCGACCGTACCCACGATTCGCGTGGGGGCGACGGAGCCGCCCGCGGGCTCGTTGGAAACGCCGAAGGTTGCCGCCTCGGCGACCGGGCCGATGACCGTGGTCGACGCCCTGGCGCCCTCGGCTAGTCGCCCCACCTTGCGGGGTTCGCTGCCGCGGATGAGCCAGAGCTCGTAGATCCGCCCGGGGCCGGGTTCCGGCAGGTCGCGCAGCAGCACCACCCCTCGGTCTCGGTCGCGGGAGACCACCACGGTCGCGGAGCCGCCGGGCTGCAGCGACCGCTCGAACACCCGGGCGTCCGGGGCGTCCAGGACGGCGGCGATCTGCCGAGCCTGGTCGCTGCTGGCCTGCTCGTCGCTGATCCGATCATTGCTCACGGTCCAGGTGACCGCGCTCGCGCCGCCGGCCACGAGGACGGCCGCGGCGGCAGCCACGGTGATCCGTCGCCACCTGCTTGCCTGCCGTCTGGCGCTGTCTCCTGCGGCAGCCGAGCGCAACTGCGGGGTGCGCGCCGCCTGGGTGAGGGTGCGCTCCCGTAACCCCGGGGGTGTGGCCTCGACGACGGTGTCGTCGGCGAGCCGTGCGACCGTCTCCCGTAATTCGGTCACCTCCAGGCGGCACGACTCGCAGTCCGCCAGGTGCCGCTCGAACGCCGCCCTCTCGAGGTCGTCGACCGCGTTCAGGGCGTACGCGCCGGCGAGGGTGTGGATGTCGGCGCTCATGCCCGTCCCTCCATTTCGATTCCCAGGCAGTCACGCATCCGGATCAGTCCGTCGCGCATCCGCGTCTTCACCGTCGGCAGCGGGGTCTTCAGCTTTTCGGCGACCTCCCGGTAGGTGTGGCCGCCGTAGTAGGCCAGGGCCACCGCCTCCCGTTGGACCGGCGTCAGCCGGCCCAGGCACCGGCGGACCTGTTCCCGCTCCAACCGGGCGGTGACGTCCTCGACAACCTCGTCATAGGGGACATGCGTCTCGGTCGCGGCGACCTGCAGGGTGCGGTTGGTGTGGGCCTGCTCGGAACGCACTCGATCCACCGCCCGGCGGTGCGCCATGGTCAGAATCCAGGCTGAGGCTGAGCCACGACCGGCCTCGAAGCGGCCAGCGGTGCGCCACACCTCGACCATCACCTCCTGCGTCACCTCCTCGGCCTGCGCCGGGTCGCGCACGACGCGGCGGGTCAGCCCGAGGACGCGGCCCGCCATCGTGTCGTACAGCGCCGCGAACGCCGCCTCGTCGCCCCGTGCCACCCGAGTCAGCAGCTCGTCGGCGCTCGGTGGCGTCGGGGTGTCCGGCGGCACCGAACGTAGCCGCCGCGCCTGTTCCGGGTCACCGCTCATTCTCGGCATGTCCTCTCCTGTGCTGGCGGCCGTTCCGTGTGCCGCCGCGTACTCGAGTGCTAGGCGGCATGAGCGTGAGCGAGGCGCGCGTAGACGATGACATTGTCGCGATAGTGCTGAGTGGCGTCGTCGAACTCGCCGCCGCAGGTGATCAGGCGTAGCGCCGAATGGTCGGTAGCCCCGTACACCTCATCGGTGGGAAAGTCGTCCTTGGGATACTGCTCGACCTTGCTGACGGTGAACATCGCGGTGCTGCCGTCCTGACGGTTGACCGTTATCCCGGCGCCGACGGACAGCTTGCCCAGATCGAAGAACGTTCCACGACGGCCCTTCCAGTTGACGTGCCCGGCCAGCACGGCCGGACCGAGGGCCCCTGGCGTCGGTGCCTTGGTGAACCAGCCCACGTCGGTGGCGCTGTCCGGGACCTCCATCGCCCCGTCCGCCCGCAGGCCGAGGGCGACAATCGCGGCGGTGGCCTTCAGCGACGGGATCGACACCCGCGTTGGGGGCGAACTGGCCATCAGTGGTCCCGAGGTCAATTCACCCGGCTTGGTCGCCCGAGCGGGCGACGCCGTCGCGGCTGGGGCGGCAGCGGAGGCGTCGGGCCGAGGTGGCTCCCCAGCCCGGTCGGTCACCGCGAAGCCGATCGACACGGCCGCCGTCACGGTGAGGATGCCGGCCACCGCCAGGAGCGTGAAGCGCCCCCGGCGGCGTCCGGCCGGCACTGGTGCGTCGCCGGTGTCCATCACGAACGATTCCGGCTCAGCGCTCGCCGGCGAGCCGGCGTCGCGCGACGACCGCACCCGCGGCGCCGAGCAGCGCGAGGCCACCCACGGTGTACATCATCATCGGCGATCCACCGGAGGTGCTGCCATCGCCGGTGGCGACACCCCCGGCGGGTACGGACCCGGCGGCGGCACCGCTGACCATGCCGCACGTCGCGGGGTCGGTAGCCTCGGCGGGGATGCCGTTGACGCCGATGGACTTGGCGAACGTCGACTCCCCGAGAGCTTCCATGTCGTACTTACCGTTCTTGTTGGCGTCGATGCCGTGTTGCACGAGGTGCAGGTCCTTGAGGTGCTCGATGGTGCCCTTGGGCAGGTCGGCAGCGGGGATGGTGCGCTCGTAGCTGAGGTTGCCCTGCGCGTCGGCCTTCGGCATCCGGTCCACCGCCAAACCGCTGGCCTTGGTCGTGTCCCCGGTGGTGGTCAGCGAGATGAAGATGTCCCCGTACATCTTCAGGCCCTCCTCCGTGCTGACGAAGCCGTTGCCGTTGGTGTCGGCGGACTTGTCCGGGCAGTGGAAGTCCATACCGTTGGCCGCGCCGTGCACGTGCTGGGCGTGCGGCGAGTTCGGCGTCATGCCCTTCGACCGGATCATGACCTTCAGGTCGCCGCCACTCGTCGCGGTCAACGTCGCGGTACCGGTGGCACCGGTCTCGTTGAGGTCCTGCAGCTGGACCTGCACGCTCTCGTCGGCCTGCGCGACGCCCGGGAACGCGAGGACCAGCACGGCCGCTGGTAGGGCGAGCAGGGCTCGGGACAGTCTCACAACAGATCTCCGTCTCCGCCTGGGTACGGCGTTGATACTCACGTGCGGTCAGGAGGGATTCGTGGCGTGGTGGTCGCCGGATTGGTGCCGGACGGGGTTCTTTTCGGCCCGGGAGGTCAGGTGATGGTGACGGTGGTGCTGTGCCAGCCGGTCGCGCCGTCGGGGAAGGGCGCGGCCCGCTGGTCGGTCTGGGTCGCACCGGTGGCATCGGTGGCCCGTACCCGCAGCGTGTGGCTGCCAGGGGTGGCGTCCCAGCGGTAGGTCCACTGCCGCCACAGGTCCGGCGATGGGCCGTCGGCGAGGCGGGCCTGCCGCCACGGCCCGTCGTCGATCTGCACCTCGACGGCGGTGATCCCGCGCCGTTGCGCCCAGGCGACACCGGCGATCATGACGGGTCCGACGCGACGTTGGGCGAAGGGTTTCGGAGTGTCGATGCGAGATGCGGTCTTGACGGGTGCATCGGCTGCCCACCCGCGTTGGACCCAGTAGGGGTCGAACGCGTCGAAGGTGGTGACCTTCATCGAGGTGAGCCATTTGCAGGCGCCGACGTAACCGTAAAGGCCGGGCACGAGCATGCGGACGGGGAAGCCGTGTTCCAGGGGCAGGGGTTCGCCGTTCATGGCCACGGCCAGGAGCGCGTCGCGCCCGTCGAGGATCGCCTCGATCGGGGTGCCGATGGTCATGCCCTCCACCGAGCGGCTGACGAGCTGGTTCTGCCCGGGGCGTACGCCCGCTTCGCATAGCAGCGGTGCGAGGGGAACGCCGGTCCAGCGGGCTGTGCCGATGTAGGGACCACCGACCTCGTTCGAGACACAGTTGAGCGTGATGTCACGCTCCACGAGGCCACGGGCGAGAAGATCCTCGAATCTCCAGGTACGAGGGCGATCGACCGCTCCGTCGAGAGTCAACCGCCAGGTTTCAAGGTCGACCTGCGGGACGGTGAGAGCGGTGTCGACCCGGTAAAAGTCCCGGTTGGGGGTGACGAACGCCGAGGCCCCGTCCACGCCAACGGAGACACCGCCGGGTAGCGGCGGCGCCGGTCGCACTGGCGGCGGAATCCGAACGCCGGCGCGGGAACGGGCACCCACCGCGCTGCCGCGACCGACAGCCTGGCCGATCGCGGCCGCGACGCCGGCGGTCAGCGCTGCCCCCGTCGCCGTGGCCAGGAATTGACGGCGGTTGAGCAGCCGCGGCCGGCTCGACGCGGTGACCCTGACCGTCCGAGCGGCGCGCACCAACACCAGCATCGCCGCCATCCCGATGCCGACGCCCGCCAGGACCGGCAGGACGTCCGACGACGTCGCCCCCGGGCGGGACAGGATGGCGGCGACACCGACAGCAGCGAACACGGCGAGGCCAGCCAGACCGTAGCGGCGTCGTCGTAGCGCCGCCGCGCCGAGCAGAACCGCGGTCGGGGCGAGCAGGGCGTAGACGCCGACAAGGAGAGCGATCTTGTCGTTGGCGCCGAAGGTGCGGATGGCGAATGCCTTGACGCTCTGCGGTGCCAGGTCGATAGCGACGCCACCGACTGCCAGCACCGGGTCGGCGGCCGGATCGACCAGCGCCGCGAGGAGATGAGCCACGGCGAGGGCCACCCCGGCGGTCAACACGCCGACGACGAGGCCGCGAACGGCGGTCATGCTGAGGGACGGCCCCGGCCGGCGGTTCGCCGGCCGGCGCTCGATGTCGGTCGACGCCATCAGCTCTTGGGCATCAGAACGGTGTCAACGATGTACACGGTGGCGTTGGCCGTCGAGACATTCCCGCAGACCACCATCGAGGTGCCATTGACGGTGAACGACGAGCCGCTGCCGGTCACCACGAGCTCGCCGCCCTGCAACGTCTTGTGGGTGCCAGCCAGAGTGTCCGGCGACAACTGGGTCGGCACCACGTGGTAGGTCAGGACCTTCTTCAGCATGGCGTCGTCGGCCAGGACCTTGTCCAGATCCGCCTTCGGGATCTTGGCGAACGCGTCATTGGTCGGCGCGAACACCGTGACGCCCTGCGCGCCGTTGAGCGAGTCCACCAGGTTGGCCTTCTTGACCGCCGTCACCAGCGTCGAGAGCAGCGGATTGCCGGATGCGGCGGTGGCCACGGGCACCTTCGCCATCGCCTCGAAACTACCCGGGTTGGACGGATCGGCCGGCACGGCCGAGCACCCCGAGCCGAACTGACCCGACATCATCATCGAAGGCGAGGCCGAAGCCATCGGCGCGCTGGCCGACATGCTCGGCGCGCCGCTGGCGCTGTCCTCGCTGTCGGTACCGCCGCAGGCGGACAGGGCCAGCACCGCGATTACGCCAACCGTGGCAAACAGGCGCCGCTTCATACGAACTCCTCAGATGCTTGTACGTCATTGCTGCTGTCATGAGGCATTCGAGGCCGCCCTAGAGACGGATGGGCGCAAGGTGGAGAAATTTGACGCGCTCGACCGCCATGCCGGCGCGTGGTGCCGGCGGGGCGTCGGCGATGCTGTGAGCGTGGAGTACGTGTCCAGAGTGCCGCGACCGCCGCTGGACGGGCTGATCGACGACCTTTACTACCTGGAGGGTACGCCGCCGTACGCCCGGCTGACGCTGCCGCCGATGCCGGCGGCGTTGCTCATCGTCAATCTCGGACCGCCGTTCCGCATCCGCGCCGGCACAGACATCGAGACGGCCGAGTACGCCGACGGCTGCGTGGTCACCACGCCCACCCGCGCGTTCGAGTTCGGCTATCCACTCCGGACCCGGTCCGTCGGCGTGCACGTCAAGCCGTGGGGGCTGGCGCCGTTCCTGCCGATGCCCGCGGCCGAGCTGTGTGACCGGCCGGTGACGCTGGAGCAGGTCTGGGGCCGGCCCGCCGTCGCCGAGCTGCGAGACCGGCTGGCCACGGCGGACGGACCCCACGAGATGCTGACGCTGCTCGAGGAGGAGCTGATGCGACGGCTGTGCGAGACCGCTGGCCTGGGGCTGGTCCGCCACACGAGCAGCGTCATCGCGGCGACCAGCGGGGCGGTGGCGATCGGCGACCTGAGTGTCGCAGCCGGTGTCAGCAGCACCCATCTGGCGCAGCGGTTCAAGGAGCTCATCGGCGTCACGCCGAAGCGGCTGGCCCGCACCCACCGCTTCACCGCCACCGTGTTCGCGATCAACCCCGCCGGACCGATCGACTGGGGTGAGCTCGCCGGTGCTGCGGGCTACTTCGACCAGGCCCACTTCGGCCACGAGTTCCGGGCGTTCACCGGGCTCACTCCGACCCGGTACCTCGAAGTCCGGCGGCGGTTCCTGCGCGAACATCCCGGCCACGCGATGGACGGCTGGCCACTGCCGGCCGATTGATTTCCTACAAGAGCGACAGCTCACGGCGCGCTAACTTGAGGGCACCCCGAAGTAGAGGAGAGCCCCGTGGGCACAGTGGTCATGTACAGCTCGGTGTCCGTGGATGGCTTCATCGCGGACGAGAATGACCAGCCCGGGCCGCTGTTCGACTGGTTGACCAGCGGTGACGTCCCGTTGGACGAGGGCGGCGGGCTGAAAGTGTCACAGACGTCCTACGACTACACCCGGCCATACTGGGACCAGATCGGGGTGACAGTCGTCGGCCGCCACGTCTTCGACATGACGGACGGCTGGGACGGGAAGCCTCCGGGCGGGATCGACCACGTGGTCGTCGTGACGCACCGGCCGGCGCCCGAGGGCTGGGATCCCGAGGCGCCGTTCCACTTCGTCGACGGCGTCGAGGCAGCCATGGCCAAGGCACAGGAGCTTGCGGGTGACCGAGTGGTCGAGGTCGCCGCTGGCGACGTCGGTGGCCAGGTGCTTGCCGCGGGCCTGATCGACGAGGTGCGCACGGACGTCGTACCCGTCGTGTTCGGGTCCGGCAAGCGCTACTTCGGGTCGGTCCACGCGCAGCACCTGTTGGAGGATCCTGACGTGGTGATTCACGGCAACCGGGTGCTTCACCTGCGCTATCGGGTGCGCCGCTGACCGATCTGAGCGGGTACGCGAAGAAGCCTGCCGGAGTTCCCGCCGCTGGATCCCCAAGCAGACGACGCCGGTCGTGGTACGCACCCTACTGATCACCGGTGGCGGAAATGAACGAACCGCCTCCTGGTGCCTGGACGGCCTTACGCGCCGGACGGGATGTCTGCACATCAGCGACATGATCTTCTGGCCCGCCGGCCGCTCCCGGACAGCCGAGGACATCGTCGACCACGCTTGGTCCTGCACGCCGATCAGCCTGTAACAACCCCTACGACGAGCGGGCGGAGGTCCGGGCGGTGCTCCAGCGGGATCGGAGGAGCTGGATTCCGATCGGTAGGACGGAGACCACGACGATGCCGATCAGGATGATCTCGATGTTGGCCTTGACGAACGCGACCTGGCCGAGGAAGTAGCCCAGGACGGTTACGCCGACGCCCCAGAGGGCCCCGCCGATGATGTTGTAGGCCAGGAACGTCCGGTAGCGCATGTGGCTGACTCCGGCGATAATTGGGGTGAACGTCCGCACAATCGGCACGAACCGGGCCAGCACCACGGACCGGGCTCCATGGCGGTCGAAGAAGTCGTTGGCCCGGTGCACGTTCTCCTGCTTGAACAGGCGGGAGTTGGGTCGGCGGAACAGGCTCGGGCCGACTCGCCTGCCGAACAGGTACCCCACCTGATCCCCGGCGATCGCGGCCACGGCCACCAGCAGGCAGAGCAGCCAGAGCGGTTGGTGCAGGTAGTGGCCGTCGGCGACGAGAAGCCCGGCGGTGAACAGCAGCGAGTCACCCGGCAGGAAGAACCCGATCAGCAGCCCTGACTCGGCGAACACGATCGCGAGGATGCCGATCAGCCCGAAGGTGGAGATCAACCACTCCGGGTCGAGGAAGCTGGGCCCCGCAGCCGCCGAAGCGAGGGACGTTGACACGAAATAACCTCCGAGGGGTGTGGTGCGTAATCGGGCGGTGCGGGCGGGCAAGAGTGATCAGTGATTGCTGGTCGCAGCCCGTGGACGGTGTTGGTGGGCGCGCCAACCGAGGACGCGTGCGGCAAGCGCGATGATCAGAACCGCTCCCCCGCCGATGACCGCGCCGGCGAGGATGTCGGCTGGGTAGTGCACGCCCGCCCAGACTCGGGCGAAGCCGATGACAGCGGCCAGCACCGAGAGCAGTAACCCCCAGCGCCAGGACAGGAACACCCCGACGGCGAAGGCCACCGCGAAAGCCGCCGTGGCGTGGTCGCTGGGCAGCGACCCTCCTGGGTCGTGTGGGATCAGCTGATGCACGGGATGCGTCTGAAACGGGCGGGCCTCGTTGCTGGCACGTGCGACCACCTGACCGGCGGCGAACGCCAAGGCCAGCGACGCCCCGACGCGGACGAGTAGCGGCCAACCACGCGATCTCAGGCCGAGCAGCAGCGCGAACGCCGCCACGGCGCCGAGGGGGTAGATCAGCCAGACAGCGCACCACTCCAGCACGTCGTCGAGCGGATCACGATGTCCGGCAGCTGCGTTGATGAAGTGAAACAGGTGATAGTTCATCGGGCGTCCGATCCCGTCGCCGACCCGGCTCCCGTCGACCGGCTGGGCCCAGCCAATCTGTTCGCGACTGAGAGGACCCTGAAAGGCGAGGACACCGGCAGTCGCACACGCCCTGGGGGTCAGTCGCCCGGTTCGCTGTCGCCGGTCAGCGGCAGACGGATCTGGATCGTCATTCCGGGGCCAGGCAGCACCCGCACGGTCCCGCCGTGCGCCGCAACGATCTCCCGGGTGATCGGCAGGCCCAGACCACTTCCGCCGTCGGCGCGGGCCCTGCTCTCGTCGAGCCGGACGAACCGTTCGAAGATCCGTTCCCGCTGGGCGACCGGCACGCCCGGCCCATCGTCGGTGACCTCCAGGCATCCCCACCCGTCCTCGGCCCCGACCCGTAGGAGCACCTCGTGGCGTGCGTGGTGAGCGGCGTTGTCAGCGAGGTTGCGCAGCGCCCGCCCGAGGTCGTGGGCGTCGCCGGTCACCCGCACCGCGGTGAGCTGGGTTCGGACGGTCAGGTCCGGTCGGCGGGCGGAGAGGTGCTCCCGCTCGGTGTAGGCCAGGTCGTCGAGGTCGACGTCCTCACGGCGCAGGGTGAGCCCGTGTTCGTCGATACGGGCGAGGAGCAGCAGGTCGGCGACCAGCCTGCCCAGTCGCTGCGACTCTCGGCGCATCAGTCGGACCAGGTCGTCGTTCGCGCCAGGCAGGGGCGTCATCGTAAGGCGGTCGAGGCCGGCCTGCAGGGTTGCCAGCGGGCTGCGCAGTTCGTGGCTGGCGTCGGCGATGAACCGCCGTTGACTGGTCGCCGCCGTCTGCAGTCGGTCGAGCATGCTGTTCATCGTCTGCGCGAGTGCCGCCACCTCGTCGTGCGCTTGGGGCACCGGCACCCGGGCGTGCAGATCTCGGGCGGTGATGCCCGCTACCCGACGGCGAATCGCCTCCACCGGACGCAGCGACCGGCCAACGAACAGGAACACGGCCGCGCCGATCAGCAGCAGCATCGCCGGCAACCCGATGACCAGGATCGCGGCGATCACCTCGGTGCTCTCGTGGACTGGTCGCAACGACTGGGCCACCAGCACCGTCCGGGTGCCCGAGCTGGTGCCGACACCAATCGCGACCACCCGATAGGCGTCATCGTCCGCGAAGGGCAGCGTCCGCTGTTCCCGCAGCGTCTCGCCGGCAGCGGGACGCAGCCGGGACAGTGGCACGGCACCGTCGAGCGTCGGCGACGCCGCCTGCACCACACCCGACGGCGCCAGTACCTGCACCAGGCTCTGCTCCCCCGGACGGGGCTTCAGCGTCTGGGCGATGGCACCGGAGTCACCGCCAGCTACCGCCGTGGCCACCTCGGCGGCGCGTTGCCGGGCAGCCGCGTCCACGTTGCGGACCAGGTTGGCCCGGGCCAGGTAGACGAAGACGGCCGCGCCAATCCCGAAGACCACCGCCACCACCATGGTGGCGGCCAGCGCCG
>NZ_JBFAPG010000100.1:0-15851 GCF_040675595.1 Micromonospora sp. NPDC049580 | reverse complement strand
GGTCACCGGCGTCCTCTTCCTGCTGGCGATGTTCCTGGCGCCGCTGGTGGTGATCGTGCCGTTCGAGGCGGCGTCGACGGCCCTGGTGGTGGTCGAGCCGGTGATCTCCTTGACGCCATCGGCGTACGGCTTGGCGATCGTGTCGAGCACCTGGTCGGGGGACTTCGACCCGTTGATCAGGCCCTGGAAGCCACCGACCAGCACGTCGTAGTAGCCGGGCACCGGCCAGTCCGGGTAGAAGGCCAGGCCGTCCTGCTTGCTGACCGTGTTGAAGTCCTCGATCAGCTTGCGGTCCTTCGGGTCGCTGATCTTCGACGCGTCAGCGGCGACCGGGACGCCACCGTTGTTGCCGATCAGGTCCTGGA
The DNA here is from genome assembly GCF_040675595.1 of Micromonospora sp. NPDC049580. NCBI lineage: Bacteria > Bacillati > Actinomycetota > Actinomycetes > Micromonosporales > Micromonosporaceae > Micromonospora > Micromonospora sp. NPDC049580. Next base: position 15,486 of record NZ_JBFAPG010000100.1, on the reverse strand, counting down.
TCTCCGGACGCAGGGTGATGTCGATGAAGTCGTACGCCAGGCTCTTGGCCTTGCTGTTCGACGGGACCACCCAGATGTTGCCCGACGAGCCGGCGTTGAGGGTGTTGCCGGGGAAGAGGAACGTGTCCCAGTTGGCCTTCATCTCGGTCTTGAACCGGCCGTACCACCAGCTGCCCGAGACGATCATCGGGGTCTTGCCGGCGATGAACGCGGTGCCCATGTCCTCGGCCTTGAGGCTCGCCGAGTTCTTGGCCACGTAGCCCTTGCGCACCCACTCGGCGAAGGTGTCCGCGCCGTACTTCAGCGGGTCGGCCTTGAAGTCGACCGGGTTCTTGTAGAGCTGGTAGTTGTCGACGAACTGCCGGTCGGCCTTGGAGAGCGCCAACTGGTAGAAGAGCTGCCCGGCCGGGTATTCCGCGCCGGCCATGCCCAGCGGCGTGACGCCCTTGCCGACGAAGGTGTCCATCGCGGCGGTCATCTCGGCCATGCTGGTCGGCACCTTGACGCCGTTGCGGTCGAACAGGTCCTTGTTGTAGTAGACCGTGACGTACTCGCCGTAGTTCGGCACGCCGAACCAGTTGCCCGACCCCATCACGCCCTTGTCGCTGTACCGCGCGGTGGTCTGCAGGCTGGGGCTGAGCTTGCCGGCCCAGCCGCGCTTGTCGGCCTCGGCGCTCAGATCGGTGAGCAGACCCTGCGACGACAGCAGGCCGGCCGTCGCGTTGCCCTTGTTGTACTCCATGATGTCCGGGCCCTCGGACGAGTTGATGATCATGCCGGCGTTCTGCTGGATCTGCTCGAACGCCTTGCGCTCGAAGCGCACCTCGACGCCCGGGTGCTCGGCCTTGAAGATCTCGATCGCCCGGTTCCAGCCGACCCCCATCGCGCTGTTCTCGCTCTCGTAGTGCCAGAGCTTGAGGGTCTTGGCCCCGCTGTCGTCCTCGCTCTCGCCGCCGCCGCACGCGGCCACGGTGGTCGTCGCGGTCGCCGCCAGGGCGATCGCCGCGACGATCCGGCGGAATCGCTGCATTGCTATCCTCCTCGTTGAGTATCGAGCCCGGTACTTCACTGGGTCCGTCGTCGCGTTGCCGCGCGGCGGCGGGCCGTTTTCGCTGGTCAGCCCCCGCCCGTCGGGGACGGTTCAGTGGTGACTCGTGCCGGCCGACGTGGCCCGGCGGTCGATCCCCGGATCTCCAGCGCGCACGGCAGCAGTTGCTGGTGGCGCTCGTGGCCGGGCCCGTCCAGGTGGCGCACCAGCGCCTCGATCGCGATCCGGCCGAGGGTCGACCCGGGCGACGTCATCGCGGTCAGCGCCGGGGTGGCCAACTCGGCGACCTGTGGCGAGGTGACCATCGAGACGACCGAGACGTCGTCGGGGACCGACAGCCCCCGTCCGGTCAGCTCGCCGAGGATGCCGAAGATCGCGGTCTCGTTCATCGCCAGCACGGCGGTCAGCTCCGGCGTCCGCGCGAACGCGGCGGCCAGGGCGGCCCGCCCACCAGCCGCGCTGTCCTCGGCCGGAATCATGACCGGCTCCAGGCCGTGCCCGGTCATCGCCGTGACGAACGCGTCCCGGGTGCGTAACGCGGGACCGTAGCCGCTGGCGAGCGTGGCGGCCGAGTGGTTGACGTAGACGATGTGGCGGTGTCCCAGGCCGACCAGGTGCGCGACGGCCTCCCGCACGGTCTGCTCGAAGTCGATGTCGACGTAGGAGAGCCCGGTGGTGTCGCCGGTGCGCCCGATCAGCACCAACGGCACGCCCGCCTCCTGGAGCACGGTGACCCGCTCGTCGGCGAGCTGCACCTCCATCAGCACGACGCCGTCGAGCATCCGCTGGCTGGCCAGCCGCCGCAGGTCGTCGAGGTTGCCGCCGCCGACCGGCGAGAGCACCAGGTGATAGCCGACGGCGCTGGCCGCGGCGGCGGCGCCGGTGACGAACGCGGTCTCGGTCGCGCCCAGGCCGCGCTCGTCCATCGGCATCAGCAGGCCCAGGATGCGGCTGCGCCGGCTGGCCAGCCCGCGGGCCATGGCGTTGGGCTGGTAGTCGAGCTCGGCCATCGCGGCGAGCACCTTGTCCCGGGTGGCCTGGGAGATCGGCCGGGTGCCGGTGAGCACGTACGACACGGTGCTGACCGAGACCTGCGCAAGGCGGGCGACGTCGTGCATCGTGGCCACCGCGCACCTCCTCCGGCCCGGCGTGGGATCGCTCCCGAATGATCGTCGAAGCGTTTCGACGAAGCGTTTCGACAGACGCTAGGCCACCTGTTACGGCGACGTCAATAGCCGATGTCGAAAACAAGTCGGGCCCACCGACCCGGCTGGGGCGGCCCCGGCTGGGGCGCTTTACGGCAGGTCGAACAGGGTGGCGGCGTTGTTCCAGCAGACCGCGCGTAGCCAGTCGTCACCGAGGTCCAGCCGGGCCAGCCCGGTCAGCTGGTCGGCGTACGGGTAGGGGATGTTGGGGAAGTCGCTGCCCAGCAGCACCTTGCCGGCGAGGCCCAGGTCGCGCAGCCGGGGCAACTCGTCGGCGGGAAAGGGCACGAACCGGTCGAAGAACGGCGTGAACGCCATGGTGGTGTCCAGCCGGACCCGCTCGTACGCCTCGGCGAGGTCGAGGAAGGCCCGGTAGTCCGGCGCGCCGAGGTGCGCCACCACTGCGGTCAGCCGGGGGTGCCGGGCGAGCAGGTCGGCGAACGGGGCGGGCCCGGTGTGTGTCGTCCCCACCGGGGCGTGCCCGGCGTGCACAACCACCGGCACCTCGGCGTCGGTCAGCGTCCCCCACACCTCGTCCAGTGCCGGGTCGGTGGGGGAGAAGCCGCCGACCTGCACGTGCACCTTGAACAGCCGGGCTCCGTCGGCCAGCGCGGCCTCGACGTACGCGGCGGCGCCGGGCTCGGGGAAGAAGGTCGCCGAGGGCAGGCAGCCCGGGGTGTCCCGAGCGAACTGCAGCGTCCAGCGGTTGAGGTCCGCCGCCATGCCCGGTCGATGGGGGTACGCCAGCGCGCTGAACGCCCGTACCCCGAGGTGGCGCAGGTGGGCGACGCGGTCCGCGTCGCTCCACCGGTAGCGGATCGGCCACTCGGTGCCGACCAGCGGCCCGGCGGCGTCGAAGTACTCCCACACGCGGCGCAGCAGCCTCGGCGGCAGGAAGTGCACGTGCACGTCCGCCAGCCCGGGAAGCCCCAGCGCGCGCCAGAACTCCGGCACCCGCGCGTCCTCGGCCGGCGGTGGCGGCGGGCTCTCCGCCGGGGGTGACGCGGGGGCGGCGTGGGTCATACGTCGATGTTGAACCGTTGCAGCACCGATGGCGCGATCAGGCCGGCAGTGGCGAGCACCGAGACCACGGTCAGCACGGCGCGCAGCACGACCACCTCGGTCTTGCTGCCGGTCCGCAGCGCGATGCTGTTGGGCAGGCCGATCATCGTCCACATGCGTCGGCGGATCGGGATCGGCCAGAGGATCGGCACCCCAGCTCTGGTGATCATGTCGCCGAGGATGTGCACGAAGCAGCCCACCCCGACGGCCGTGCCGATCAGGGGGTAGCCCCGCCCACCCGGCAGGTTGGCGAAGGTGAACCAGGCCGCGCCGGCCGACGCGAGCGTCACGATCACCCAGCCGGCCCGTTCGGCCCACTCGTCGAAGAGCCCGCGCAGGGCGAGACCGAACATGAAGAACAGGATCGTGATCACCGCCCACTTGCCGTACGCGGCGCAGAGGGCGGTGGTGCCCCAGCCGACCAGCAGCGTGAACGGAAGCGTGTGGGTGAGCGTCCGGTGCCCGTTGTTGCGACGCGGATCCTTGCTGAGCTTCGTCGCGTAGTAGACACCGAGCGAGATCTTCTCCATCACCTCGGCGACGAAGAGCGAGAAGACCCCGAACGTACGGGCGACGGTGGCGCCACCCTGGTTGCGGGTCACCTTGCCGGACAGGTCGAGGTCGGGAAAGAGCGCTCCGCCCGCGCACACCGCCGTGCCCACCGCCAGCGCCAGCGGCGACTGGTGGTAGTCGGCGAACTGGTCCAGCGCCCAGGACCCGGCCAGCCATACCGCCGCGCCGGACAGCGCGTGCGACGGTCCCATCATCTCGGCTCACCCTCCCCAGGGATCTTGAGCGCCAAAACTACGCCACTGTAGCCAGCGCCGGTGTCGCAGGGGCGTCAGTCGCGCGGTCCACATCGGACAGTGTCAGAGGGTGGGCGTGAAGCTCTGCCGGATCATCACGAAGTATGCCGCGTTGACCTGCCAGTCGAACTCTTTTGTCAACCACGAGACGGTGTAGGCGCGCCCGGCCGAGGTGTTGGCGAGCAGCCGGATGCTGTGCACCCGCTCACCGGCGGCGTTCTCCCAACTGCACTCCCAGAGGGCCCCGCCGTCGAAGACGTCGAGCGCCGAGATGTCCACCTTGCGGTAGCCCGGCAGCGCGCCACCGGCGACGAGCCGCTTCTCCTCGGCCTTCCAGTGCGCCACCGGATCGACCTGCGGCGGCCCCGCCTCGACGCTGAGCACCCGGGCCCCGCTGGGCTCCCGGAAGCAGGTCACCGCTCCTTCGGTCCAGCGTGCCCAGGCCACCGGTGCTGCGATGCGAAAGCCGGGAAGCAGAGCAAAGGCGCCGCAACGAGGGTGGGCGGGCGAGTGGCCCCGTCTGGCGATGCGTCGCCGCACCCCTCCCGACAACCACACCTACTACGCCTCGTCGTAGCATTGTCTACGACGAAGCGTAGTAGTTTTATGTAGCCAGGCTACGTGTAGGGTTGCTACGACAAGGGAGCCAACAGCTAGGGAGAGCCGGCCATGGACACGCTGCTCCTCGCCCGCCTGCAGTTCGCCACCACCACGTCGATCCACTTCCTGTTCGTGGTCGTCACGCTCGGGCTGGTCACGCTGCTGGTCGGGATGCAGACCGCCTGGGTGCTCACCGGCAACCCGAAGTGGGAGCGACTGACCCGGTTCTGGGGCCAGCTCTACGTGATCAACTACGTGCTCGGCATCGCCACGGGCATCGTGATGGAGTTCCAGTTCGGGCTGAACTGGAGCGGCCTGTCGCGCTACGTCGGCAACGTCTTCGGCGCGCCGCTGGCGATCGAGACGCTGGTGGCCTTCTTCCTGGAGTCCACGTTCCTCGGGATGTGGATCTTCGGTTGGCACCGGCTCGGCAAGGGCGTCCACCTCGCGCTGCTGTGGGGCGTGGCGCTCACCGCGTACGCCTCGGCGTTCTGGATCATGGTGGCCAACTCCTGGCTGCAACACCCGGTCGGGTACGAGGTCCGCGACGGGATCGCCCACCTCACCGACTTCGGCGCGCTGCTCACCAACCCCACCCTCGGCATGGCGTTCGGGCACGTGGTCTCCGCGGCGCTCCTGGTCGGCGGGATGCTGATGGCGGCCGTCAGCGCCTGGCACCTGATCCGGCGTACGCCCGACTTCGCGCTCTTCCGCACCTCGCTGCGCATCGGCCTGGTCACGGCGGCACTGGCGATCACGATGGTGCAGGGCTTCGGCTTCGCCCAGTTCGGCCCGGTCGGCGCGGTGCAGCCGACCAAGTTCGGCGCGGACAGCCCCGAGGCGCAGGCGCTGATCGGCGAGTGGACCACGCGGTTCGGGCCCGGCGACTACACCCCGCCGGTCCTGGCCAGCGTCGGGCTGGGCTTCATGATCCTGGTCGGCTTCACCCTCGGCTGCGTGTGGTTCCTGCTGCCCCTGCTCTACCGGGACTGGATCATCCGGCTGCGTTTCCCGCTCTGGCTCATCCTGCTCGCCGTGCCGTTGCCGTTCGTCGCGGTGATCCTCGGCTGGATCGCCCGCGAGGTCGGCCGCCAGCCCTGGGTGGCGTACGGCCTGCTCCCCACCGAGCAGGCGGTCTCCCCCGTCGGCACGCCGGTGATGCTCGCCTCGCTGATCGGCTTCAGCCTGCTGCTGGGCACCCTCGCCGTCACCAACTGGGTGCTGCTCGCCCGGCACGCGGGACGCGGCGCGACCGACCCGGCTCTCGGCCGCCCACCGGCAGTGCCCGGCGAGCCGGCCCACCCCGAACCCGCCCTCGCCTGAGCGACTGAGGAGACTCACCCGTGGATCTCGCCTGGTACGTCCTTCTCGGCCTCTTCTTCGCCTGCTACCTCGTGCTCGCCGGTTACGACTACGGCGTCGGGTTGCTGCTCGCCCGGGGCGGCGCCCCGGCCGGGCGGCGGGCCGCGCTCACCGCCCTCGGCCCGTTCTTCCTCGGCAACGAGGTCTGGCTGGTCGCCGCCGTGGGCATCCTGTTCGGCGCCTTCCCGGTGCTGGAGGGTGAGCTGCTCGCCGGCTGCTACCCGGCGTTCGCCGGCGCGCTGGTCGGCGTCATCCTGGTCACCGCCGGGGTGCAACTGCGCAGCCGGCCGAGCGACGAGCGGGTCCGCGCCCGCTGGGACCGGGTCATCGTGGTCGGCAGCGCGCTCGCCGCGCTGGGCTGGGGCGTGGTGCTGGCCGCGCTGTTGCAGGGCGTGCCCCGCCAGGCCGACGGGCACGTCGCCGGGGTGTCGCACCTGGCCACCCCGTTCGCGGCGACGGCCGGGCTGACCATGGTCGCCCTGGCCGCGGTGCACGGTGCGACCTTCCTCACGCTGCGACTGCCGGCCGACGCCGCCGCCGTGGCCGGGCGCACGGCCCGCCGGCTGGTGCCGGTGGCGCTCTGCGCGGTCGCCGTGGCCACCGTCGTGGGCCTGCTCTCCTGGCGGGTACGCGACGCCGTCGGGCGACCGGCGGTGGCCGTACTCCTGCCGGTGTTGCTGGTGGCGGCGCTGCTGGCGGCCCGCGCGGCGCTGGCGCGGCGGCGGCCCGGGTGGGCCCTGATCGCCACCGGCGCGGCAATGGCGCTGCCGGTGGCGCTGGTCGGCGCGGCTCTCTGGCCCTACGTGCTGGTGTCCACGACCGACCCGGGCGCCTCGCTGACGGTGGCCGACGCGGCCGCCAGCGCGCCGACGCTGCGGCTGCTTGGCTGGGTGGCGCTGCCGCTGCTGCCGGCCCTACTAGGCTTCCAGGCGATGTGCTGGTGGGTTTTCCGGGGACGGACCGACGGCAGGGCACCGGTGTACTGGTGAACCGCCGTCCCTTCGACCCGCGTCTGCTGCGTCGGGTCCCCGCGGCCCGGCGCGATCTTGCCGTGCTCGCGCTCCTCGGCGTGCTCGCCGCCGCGTTGATCGTCGCGCAGGCCACCGCGCTGGCGGCGGTGCTGGCCACCGCCTTTGACGGGCGGCTCAACCGGCCGGCGCTGGCGGGTCTCGTGGTCGCGGTCGCCGCCCGGTCGGCGCTGGTCTGGGCACAGGGCACGGTCTCCGCGCGGGTCGCCGCCACGGTCAAGGCCACGCTGCGGGCCGACCTGCTCGGCGCGGTGGGGCGGCACGGGCCGGGCTGGGTGGCGGGGCAGCGGGCCGGCGAGCTGGCCACCCTGGCCGGGCGTGGGCTGGACGCGCTGGACGCCTACTTCACCGGGTATCTGCCGCAGTTGGTGCTCAGCGTGACGGTGCCCGTGGCCGTGCTGGCCCGGATCGTCGTCGCCGACTGGAGCTCGGCGCTGATCATCGCGTTGACGCTGCCGCTGATCCCGGTCTTCGGCGCGCTCCTCGGCTGGCAGGCGCAGGCCGCCACCGAGCGGCAGTGGCGTCGGCTGGCCCTGCTGGGCGGACACTTCCTGGACATGGTGGCCGGGCTGCCCACCCTGCGCGCGTTCGGCCGGGCCCGGGCGCAGACCGAGGTGGTCCGCCGGATGGCCGACGGGCACCGGGTCGCCACCATGAAGACGCTGCGGATCGCGTTCCTCTCGGCGCTGGCGCTGGAGCTGGTCGCCACTCTCTCGGTGGCCCTGGTCGCGGTGCCGGTCGGCATCCGGCTGCTCGGCGGCGGGCTGGCCCTGCACACCGCGCTGCTGGTGCTGCTGCTCACCCCCGAGGCGTACCTGCCGCTGCGGGCCGCCGGCAGCCGCTTCCACGCCAGCATGGAGGGGCTCACCGCGCTGGACGAGGCGCTCACCGTCTCGGCCGCGCCCGCCACCCCCCGCGCCGCCGAGGGCGCGACCATCCCGGACGGTCGCGGTGAGATCCGGTTCGAGGCCGTGACCGTGGCGTACGAGCGGACCACCGCGCTGCGCGACGTGACCCTGACCGTCCGACCCGGCGAACGGATCGCCATCATCGGGCCCAGCGGCGCCGGCAAGAGCACCCTGCTCGGTCTGCTGCTCGGCTTCGTGACCCCGACCAGCGGCCGGATCACCGTCGACGGCGTCGACCTCGCCACCGCCGACCCGGACGCCTGGCGTCGGCAGCTCGCCTGGGTGCCGCAGCGCGCCCACCTCTTCGCCACCTCGCTGGCCGACAACATCCGGCTCGGCGCACCGGACACCCCGCCCGAGGCGCTCGCCGCCGCGGTGCGCGCCGCGGCCCTCGACGACGTGGTGGCCGGCCTGCCCGAGGGGCTGGACACGCTGCTCGGCGAGCGCGGGCACGGCCTGTCCAGCGGCCAGCGGCAGCGGGTCGCACTGGCCCGGGCGTTCCTGCGCGACGCCCCGGTGGTGCTGCTCGACGAGCCCACGGCGCGGCTGGACACGGCCGCCGAGGCGGTGGTGCTGGACGCCACCCGCCGGCTGGTCGCCGGACGGACGGCGCTGCTGGTGGCGCACCGGCCGGCGCTGCTGACCGACGCCGACCGGGTCCTGCGCATCGAGGACGGCCGGGTCACCGAGCTGACGCCCGAACCGATCGGAAAGGCGGCCCGATGAGCACGGAACACGGGCCGGAGGTCGCGGCTGGGGTGACATCGGCCGGGCGGGCCGGCGCCGAGCGCGCGGTGCTGCGGCTGGCCCGCCCGTACCTGGGTCGACTGGCCGGCGCCGGGCTGCTCGCCGCCGCCACCGAGTTCGCCGGGATCGCCCTGATGGCCACCGCGACGTGGCTGCTGATGAGCGCCGCCGGGCGGCCTCCGCTGGACCGGCTCACCGTGGCGATCGTCGCGGTCCGGGCGCTGGCGATCAGCCGGGGCGTGTTCCGCTACACCGAACGGCTCGCCGGGCACGACGCGGTCCTCCGCATGATCACCGACGTACGGGCCCGGGTCTTCGCCACCCTCACGGCCCGCCGCGACACTCGACACCGCTCGGGGGACGTCCTGAGCCGGCTGGTGTCCGACGTCGAGGCGGTCCAGGATCTGCTGCTGCGGGTGCTGGTGCCCGGCTCGGCGGCGGCCCTGGTCGGGGTGCTGGCGGTGGCCGGGGCGGCGCTGATCTCGCCGCCGGCCGCCGGTGTGCTCGCGCTCGGGCTGGTGGTCGCCGGTGTGGCGCTACCGGCGCTGGCCACCGCGGTCACCCGGCGCAGCGCGGCCGACGTGGCACCGCTGCGCGGCGCGCTGGCCACCGACGCCGTCGACCTCACCCACGGCGCCGCCGACCTGGCCGCGTTCGGGGCGACCGACGCCGCGCTGCGCGCCGCCGAGCAGCGGGCCGGCCGGCTCGCCCGCCTGGAACGCCGGCTGGCCGCCACCGGCTTCGCGGTGGACGCCGCAGGGGTGTTGACCGCCGGACTGACCGCCGCCGCGGTGGTGCTGGTCGCGCTGGCCTCCGACGTGCCGGGCGTCCTGGTCGGGGTGCTGGCCGTCGGCACCCTGGCCGCCGTGGAGGTGGCGCTGGCCCTGGTCTCGGCCGCCCGGCAGTGGACCCAGCTGCGGCCCGGCCTGGCCCGGGTGGCCGCCCTCCTCGACGTCGACACGCCCAGTGCCCCGCCCGCTCCCCGAGTGACCGACCTGGCCGAGCCGCACGACCTGCGCTTCGACGAGGTGAGCGTGCGGTACCGCACCGGTGCCGCACCCGCGTTGGACCGGGTGAGCCTGGACCTGCCCGCCGGCCGGCGCATCGCCGTCGTCGGCCCGAGCGGCGCCGGCAAGAGCACCCTGGCCGCCGTGCTGACCGGGGCGGTCCGGCCCACCTCCGGCCAGGTCACCCTGGCCGGCCGCGACCTGGGGACGTACGCCGAGGAGGAGCTGCCCCGCAGCGTCGGCGGGCTGCTCGCCGAGGCGTACGTCTTCCATGCCACGGTCCGGGAGAACCTGCTGCTCGGGCGGGCTGGGGCCGACGAGGACGAGCTGACCGCCGCCATGACGGCCGCCGGCCTGCTGGACTGGGTACGCGCCCAGCCGGCCGGCTGGGACACCCTGGTCGGCGAGGAGGGCGGCCAGCTCTCCGGCGGCCAGCGGCAACGGCTCGCGCTCGCTCGGGCCCTGCTCGCCGCGCCACCGGTGCTGGTGCTCGACGAGCCCACCGAGGGGCTGGACCTGGCCGCCGCCGACGCGGTGCTCGCCTCCGCCCTCGCGGGAACCCCCGCCGGGCACTCGGTCCTGCTGATCAGCCACCGGCTCAGCGGGCTGGCCGACCTCGACGAGATCGTCGTCCTCGACGGCGGCCGGGTGATCCAGCGCGGCCGGCACGCCGAGTTGGTCGCGACCCCCGGCTGGTACCGGGACCAGTGGCTGCTCCAGGCAGCCGCCGAGCGCGGGTACCTGGCCCTCGCTCCCTGACCCGCTTCGGGGACGGACCAGGGTTCTCCCCGACGTGAGGGCGCTCGCGTCCGTGGCAGGGTGGTGCCATGCGGCATGCTGAGGACTTCCTGGTCGAGGAGCACCTGCGGGCGCTGGAGTCCCGGCTTCAGGGGCCGGCGCGGCTGAAGTCCGACCTGCTCACCGAGGCGCGGCACGACCTGCTGGACGCCGTCGACGCGTACCGCGAGAGTGGTGTGCCGCCCACGGAGGCGCAGCTGCGGGCGGTGGCCGAGTTCGGCTCACCGGCGCAGTTGCTGCCCTCCTGGCAGGCGGAGCTGGCGGTGGCCGCCCTGCGCGGCCTGTCCCTGCGGATGCTGGCCGTGGCCGGGGTTCTGGTGGCCGCCGGCGACCTGACGTGGCGCGGGTCGAGCTGGAGTGCGGGTCCGCAGCCGCCGGCGCTCTACCGGCTGCTGTCCGCCTCGGTCGACTGGATCTGGCTCGGCGCGCTGCTGCTGGCCGTGACCGGCCTGCTGGTGGTCTGGGCGAGCGCCCGGTCGTCGCGACCGGGCCTGGCGGCGGCGCAGCGCGCGGTGGGCGCCGCCCTGACCGGCACGCTGGTCCTCGGCATCGTGGCCGGCGGGTCTCTCTTCGTCTGGTCGATCGATCTGTGGGACGCGGCGCTGACGTGGCCGCCGATGATCGTCGGCATGGTGGTGGTGGGTGCGGCGTACTTCTCCCTGACCCGGGCCGCGCGCGGCTGGCTGCGGGCCGCCGCTTCCCGCTGAGCGGGCGTCCAGCGCTCAGGCGGGGGTGCCGGGCGGGCTGCCGGGGTCGAGGAACCGGCCGACCGTCACGCGGAACTCCTGCCATCCGGCGCGCTCGCCCGCCAACGCGCGGCGGCCGGAGTCGGTGAGCTGGTAGGTCCGCCGCTCCCGACCGTTGACCGTGCTCCAGGTGCTCGCCACGTGACCGGCGCGCTCCAGCCGGCGCAGCGCCGGATAGATCGTGCCGGTGGGCAGGTCGAGATTGCCGTCACTGCGCGCCCGCAGGGACTCGATGATGGCGTACCCGTGCAGCGCGCCCTGTTCGAGAACGGCGAGCAGAAGGGCGTCGAGATGGCCGTGCAGCGCCTGGGCCTTCATGTGTAGTTACGCTACTTGTCGAACGCCCCGATCGCCACCGTCGCGCCCGCGCAGGCCCGAGACGTTTCTCGGCCGGCCACCGGGGTGCGGGCTCCGGGCTTCCCGAGCCGCCGACTAGGGTATGTGCCCAGAGTCACTCGCCGGCCGGAGACGCCGGCGGGTGGGCAACCCGAAGCACACGGAGGTCAGCGTGGCCCGCCAGTCGCCCCAACGGCCCGACGCCGACGAGCCCGAGCTCGACGACACCACCGGCCCGGCCGAGCCAGACGAGGCCGACGAGGCCGACGACACCACCCGCGCGTCGGCCGACCGGTCGCTCTGGGACGAGCTGCGGATCGACCCGGTGGAGATCGCCCTGCCCGCCGGCACCGGCTTCACGCTGCGGGCGTACCGGCCGGCCGGGTCACTGACCCCGACCGACGTGACCGAGCGCGACCAGGACGACCCGTTCCTCGCCCGCCGGCAGGTGATCGAGGAGGAGGACGACGAGAGCGTCGTCATCCTCGACGAGGAGCTGGCCGAGGAGTTCGCCGACAGCGACGAGGACGAGCCGTCCCGCCGTCGCCGCGACAGCGCCACGGACGCCGACGCGACCGCGGACGACGACGAGGCCGAAGCCGAGGACGTCGCCGACGAGGCGGACGACGAGGAGGTGCCGGTCTTCCTCAGCCACCGGGGCAAGCTGCTGCTGTTCAAGACCCCCGAATCGCTTGTCAGCTTCATCCGCTCCGGCGCACCCAACGATCTGTCCCAACTGGACAGCTGGAATGAATTGGCCGAACGGGTGGAGCCGGCCGACATCGCGCCGCTCGACGAGGACACCTACGAACTCGACCTCGTCGTGGAGAACCTGCGCGGCGGTCACGACAGCTGGGATTCGACCCTGCTGATCGAGGCCGGCGAGGTCGCCCGCGACCTGTCGTACGCGTTGCGCCTGCCTGCGGTTCTGGACATGCTCTCCGCCGGCTCCAGCCTCGACGACCTGGACGAGGCTCTGCGGGCCACGGCCAACGGCGGGATCGGCGCCTTCATGGGCCGGCGACGGTTGAAGAAGATCGGGGCACAGACCGCGAGTTTGGGTTGGCGCACCATTGTCGGCAAGATCTCTGCGGTGGTGGACTGGCGCGACTGACCCGTACCGGGGAGCATCAGTTGCTGGCAGTAGGAAGACCTGTCCCGGGAGGAGGACGACGCCGTGGCGCTCGTGCGCGTGTACTGCGGTCTGGCCTCGGCGGATCCGGCTGAACGACCGGCCTCGGCCGGTTCGACGCTGACGTCCGCTGTGGTCGACGACGCAGGCCGTCTGCTGCATGTCAGCGAGATCGGCGACGACGCGGCTGGCTACGCCCAGCTCGTCGCCCTGCTCGTGGAGCGGTCGGGCGGACCGAGCGGTGCGGCCATCGCCGCCGACAGCGACGACCACACGGTCACCTCGCTGTTGAGCGCGGCGGGTCGTCCCCTGGCGATCGCCGACGACGACTCGGTGGACGACTTCGCCGAGCGGTTCGCCGACGACGACTCGCTTGAGGAGATGCAGTCGCCGCCGGCCGAGCGCCGGGCCGTCGGTCTGGCCCGCGCGTTGCAGGCCGGCGCGCTCTCCGCCGTCACACTGCCGGCTCCCCGGGACCTCGCCGGCTACAAGCAGGTGCTCGCCGCGCACGCCGCCCTGGCCAGCGGCCGGCACTCCGCCGCCGTGGCCCTGCGCGAGGTGCTGCGGGAGCTCTACCCGGCGGCGCTGCGCGCCTATCCGGACCCGGCCGAGCCGGTGTCGCTGGCCGTGCTGGACGCGCTCCCCGAGCCGGGCATGCTCGGCGGCACCATCGCCCGTGGCCGCGAGGTGTCCGTCGCCGCGGACGCCATCGCCGCGCATCTCGCGGCGGACGGGGTCGCCGACGCCGAAGAGATCAACGAGGCGGTCACCGCGCTGCGGGTCGCCATCTCGGAGACGCCGCGCCGCGCCGCCGTCAACCGGGCGCTCACCTCTGCCGTGGCCGAGACCGTCCGGCAGGCCGTCGCCTCCGTACGGGCCTGCGACGCCGGCTGCGAGGCCCTCGTCAGCGCGCTCAGCGCCCGGGTCAGCACGCCCGCCCCGGCCCCCGGCCGACGGGCCGCCGCCCGTCGTGGCGAGTCGGTCGGCGAGCTGACCGGCCTCGCCGGCACCGGCGCCGGCCTGCGCTCCGTCCGACCGAACCCGATCGCCGCCGAGCCCACACCCGTCACCGGCCGACGCAGCCGACCCGAGCCGGCACCGGGCAGCGCCCCGCTGGCGTCGCCGCGCCCGCTCGGGCCGCCGCCGGTCGCCCCCGCTCCGGTCACCCCTCCGCCGATCGCACCCGCGCCGATCGCCCCGGCCGCGGTCACCGGCCCGCCGGTGTCCGCGCCTCCCGGGCGTGCCGAGCCCATCCCGAGCCGAATCGACGGCCCGACCAACCGGCCGGTCTCGTCGCCGCCGCCCCCGCCGCCGGGGATCACTCCCATCGCGCCGGCTCAGCGGGGCACCGTGCCGCCGGCCGAGGCGGGCGAGCCGTTCCGGCCGACCCTCACCACCGCCGCGATCAACCACGCGCGGGCCGAGCGGCAGCGCACGGTCATTCCGCCCCGCCCGAAGACCAACGGCGAGCGGCAGAGTCACGTGCAGCGGCCGGTCGAGGAGCCGCCCACCGGCGGGTTCAGCGCCACCGACCTCAGCATCCCGGTGCCCGCTCCCCGGCCGGGTCAGGAGTCGGCGCCCCCGGGTTCCCGGGCGAACTGGCCCCTGGTCAACAACCCGGAAGACCCGGCCGACAGCTCGCCGAACAACCCCGTCGCCTACTCGTACGGCGGCAACCGCGTCGACGCCCCGACCGATCCGGGCCGGGCCGACGGTCGGGTCACGCCGCCCTGGCTGGCCGACGACCTGCCCCAGGAGCCACCCATGCTGCGGCTGGTCGAGCCGCCGCCGCTGGCGGACCGGGCACTGCGGGAAGGGCTCAACCCTCCCCCCGGTGATCCCCGCCTGGAGACGCCGCCGCTGCGGCTGGTCGACCGGGAGCAGGCCGCCCGCAACAACCGTCAGGCGCCCCGCGTCGAGCGGGCCGCCGAGCACCGGCCGCCTCCCCCGGTCGAGCACCGACCCCCGCCGGTCGAGCACCGACCCCCGCCGGTCGAGCACCGGCCGCCGCCGGTGGCCGACGAGGGCGACGGTGATCTGCTGATCTTCGCGCAGGCCAAGTCGGCGTGGTTCGTCGGGCACACCGAGGAGGAGTCCGACCTGGACTGGTCGACCACGGCCGACACCGGGTGGCAGGCCGCCGAGCAGGCAGCCCGCCCCGCGGTGGGCGCCGAGACCAACGCCGGGCTGCCGAAGCGCGTCCCGCAGGCCAATCTGGTCCCGGGTTCCCCGCTGCGCGAGGAGCGTCCACTGCGGATAGTGCGCGACGCGGCGAGCCTCGCGGAGAACACCACCGGCTACTTCCGCGGCTGGCGTCGCGGGCAGGAGATCGGCGGGTTCGCGGTGGGCGGCCGGCCGGGCCGGGAGGCCGCCGGCGGCTGGGACTTCAGCCGCGACCACGGGGACCGCGACGACGACCGGGAGTACGAGTACCGCTCCGCCGGCTACCAGTCCTGAGCGACTCTCTCCCGTACGCGTTCCTTCCGCCCTCAGCCGTACACCGGCTGGGGGCGGAAGTGCGTTCAGGGGCCAACCAGACCGGCCCGCGCACACGCGGGTAGGGCGGCCCGAACGACCGCGCGCCAACGCAAGAGATCCTGGAAGGAACCCGCCCCGAAGGGCCGGACACCTTCCAAGATCTCTTGGGCGGAGCCGTACCCGACCCGGGCAGCATTCAGCGCCCGGTGGCGGCCAGGGCCAC
>NZ_JBFAPG010000099.1:0-15854 GCF_040675595.1 Micromonospora sp. NPDC049580 | reverse complement strand
CCTTCAAACACCCCCTCCCCCAACCCCATTTCCCATCCCCCCTCGACGCGCCCTCTGTTGGTGGGGGGGCCCCGCCGTCGCCGGCCGGCCGGCGAGCCGCTGGGCGGAGGCCGACCGTGGCTGAGCGGGTGGTGGAGAACCTCAACCAGGCGTTGCACGCGCTGCTGGCCGACGACCCCGCGCTGACAGTGCTCGGGGAGGACCTCGTCGACCCGTACGGCGGGGCGTTCAAGGTGACCCGGGGGCTGTCGACGCGCTGGCCGGAGCGGGTGCTGTCCACCCCGTTGAGCGAGGGCGGCATCGTCGGCGTGGCCGGCGGGCTGGCCCTGGCCGGGCAGAGCGCCATCGTCGAGATCATGTTCAGTGACTTCGTGGCCCTGGCGTTCGACCAGATCCTCAACTTCGCCAGCAAGTCCACAGCCATGTACGGCCGGCGGGTGCCGATGCGGCTGGTGGTGCGCTGCCCCACCGGCGGCAACCGGGGGTACGGCCCGACGCACAGCCAGAGCCCGCTGAAGCACTTCATCGGCGTCCCCGGCCTGAGCCTGCACGAGGTGTCGCCGTTCCACGACAACCGGGCGGTGCTCGCGGGCATGCTCGCCACCGGCCGGCCGGGCCTGCTCTTCGAGGACAAGGTCCTCTACACCACCCGCATGTACGCCGACGGCGTCGTGGACGAGCTGTTCCGCTACGACCTGATCGGCCCGGACGCCGACGTCGCCCGGGTCCGGGTGGACGAGGAGGAGCAGGCCGACTGCGTCCTGGTCGTACCCGGCGGGTTGGCCGCCCGGGCGGTGTCGGTGGCCCGGGAGCTGCTGCTGCGCGACGACATCGTCTGCCAGGTGCTGGTGCCGTCGCGGCTCTGGCCGCTGGACACCGACACCCTGCTGCCGCCGATCGCGCGGGCCGGCCGGGTGGTGGTGGCCGAGGAGAGCACCGCCGGCGGCACCTGGGGCGCGGAGCTGGCGCAGGTCGTGCACCGGCGGCTCTGGGGGTCGCTGCGCGCGCCGGTACGCCTCGTGCACTCCGCCGACAGCGTCATCCCGACCGCCGCGCATCTCGAACGCACCGTGCTGGTGCAGGACACCGACATCCGCCAGGCCGTGAAGGAGGTCGTCAGTGGTGACTGACCTGGTCGTCCCCAAGCTCAACAACAACGACACGACGTACGTCCTGCTCGACTGGCTGGCCGAGAACGGCGAGCAGGTGCGCGCCGGCGAGCCGATCGCCGAGGTGGAGACCTCCAAGGCGGCCGAGGAGCTGCTCAGCGACGGCGACGGCGTCCTGCACCGGCTCGTCGAGGTGAACCGGGAGTGCGCGCCGGGCGACGTCATCGGTCACGTCTTCGACAGCGAAGAGGCCCGGCAACGCTTCCTCGCCGAGGCGGTCGCCCCGGCTGTCGTACCCCTGCCGGACGCCTCCCCCGGCGGACCGGTGCTCACCGACTCGGCCCGGGAGCTCGCGGCCGCGCACGGTCTCGGCGACGACGAGCTGCGCGGCCTCGGCAAGGCGGTCGTGCGGCGTACCGACGTGGAACGCCTGCTGGCCGACCGGTCGGCGGCGCCCGCGGCCGCGACCGAGCCGGTGGTGGTGGCCGCGGCCGCCGCGCTGGCGGCCGGCGACGGCCCGGAGCCGGACGATCCGCGCCCGGTGCACGCGCTCTCCCGCGCGCAGCGCGCCGTGGCCGCCGTGGTCACCGAGTCCCACCGCGAGGTGCCGGCGGCGCTCGCCGTCATCAAGGTCCGCGTCGACGCCGCCCTCGCGGTGGCCCGGCAGCTCACCCGCGCCACCCGCACCCTGGTCGGCCTGCCGGAGCTGCTGGTCAAGGCCATCGGTGGGTTGCGCGAGGACCACCCGTTGCTCTTCGCCGCACCCGGCGACGGCAGCAGCGTACGACTCGCCGAGGCGGCCCACGTCGGCGTCACCATCGACGTCGGCACGGGGCTGTTCATCCCGGTGGTCCGCGACGTGGAGGAGCTGACCTGCGCGGAGATCGCCGAGACGCTGATGGACTTCCGCTCCCGGGCCGGCGGTGAGGGTTTCCGGGCCGGCGAGCTGGCCGGCGGCACCATCGTCGTCTCCCTGCACACCGACCCCGACGTGGTGCTCGCCGGGCCGATCGTCTTTCCCGGTCAGACCTGCGTGGTGGCGATCGGCGGCACCCAGGACGAGCTGGCGCTGGACGCGGACGGCCAGGTCGTGACGCGCCGCTACGTCAACCTGAGCGCCGTCTACGACCACCGGGTGGTCAACGGCCGGGAGGCGGTCGCCTTCCTCCAGGCCGTGAAGGCCGCGCTGGAGTCCCCGGACCACCTCGCCGAGGAGTGATACGGCGCTCAGCCGAAGGACTCGTCGCACACCTGCCAGCCGACCTCCGACTCCACGCGCAGGTCGAGCGTCGTGGTCTGACCGTTCCGGCCGGTCAGCTCGACGGTCACCGAGGCGTTGTTTCCGGCCTCGTTGGTGAAGACGGCCCGACCCATGGTGTGCGACACGGGCCGGCCGAGGCGCTCCACCGCCGCGGTGAACGCTGCCACATCGGTCCGTTCCTTGATCTCCCGGCACAGGGATCCGTGCGCTGCGGCGTCGTCGTTGCTCTCCAGTCGACGGACGAACTGGTCGGCCGCCGCGCGCGGCTCGTCCACGTCCGGCCCGGTGTACATCCACAGCAGGAAGCCGCCAACCGGCAGGGCGAGTGCGCCCAGGCACGCGACGACGAGAGCGGCCACGACGATCCACGTGGTGCGCTGGGCCTTCGGAGGTGGGTCAACCGACGGAGGGTGGGGCGACAGGGCTGGACGCATGGCGGAACGTTAACGACCGCCGATACCTCCCGAGCGGCGGTACGGCCACGGATCGATCTCGGTCCCTCGCAGCCCGTCGCACCCTTGACGCCATCTGTCGGTAGTGATCGTTGGCAGCTGAGCAGTGGTGGGGCCGGCGTGTCGCACCGCTCAGCTGCCAACGATCACGAGCGGGGCGCTCACGTCGGGTTGTCGTGGCCTGGGCGGGCGCAGGGTGGCCGCGGCGGTCAGGCAGAGCACGGCGGCGGCGATCAGCGGCGGACGACCGCCGAAGTGGACGGCGGCGGAGCCGAGCGGGATCGCCAGGACGAGCGGGCCGAACATCGCGGTGTTGGCCGTCGCGGCGACCCGGCCGAGCAGCGCCGCCGGGCTGTGCGTCTGCACGGCGGTCACCGCCGCGACCAGGGTCCACGGCAGCCCGATGCCGGCGACCGCGGCACCCGCGACCGTGGCCGGCCACCAGGGCAGGCAGCGCGCCAGGCAACCCACGGCGAACAGCACCGCCCCGGCCACACCGACGGCGACGGGACCCCGTCGGGTGAGGAGCCGGCCGACGACCAGTCCACCGAGGATCGAGCCGGCGCCCTGCGCGCTGGCCAGCACACCCAGAAACGTGGTCGGAAGGCGCAGTTCCGTGACGACGACCGCGTAGACGGCCGCGGTCGTGAAGCCCGACATGGCGATCGACACGGCCGCGAGCACGACCGGCACGCGGATCGTCCGCTGTCCGAGCAGGACCGCAAGCCCGGCGCGCAGGCCGCGATGCCGCCGCGTCGGCCGTTCGGGCGGCGTCCGGTTCAGGCGCACCGCCAGGTACAGAACGGCGACCAGGAGCGGCATGGCCGCGCTCAGCACGGCGACCGCGTGGCCGCCGTGCCAGGCGTACAGGCCCGCGCCGGCCAGCGGGGCGACGAGCTTCATGCCCTCCTGCGCGCTCGACCGCCACCCGTTGACGTCGCCGAGGTCCGTCGGCGACAGCGCGGACGGCAGCAGCGCCGTCTCGCCCGCGTCGATCAGCACGTAGCTGACACCGTAGGCGCACGAGACGGCGAAGATGACCCACGTCTGCCCCGGGCCGCGGACGGCGAGGAGCGCCAGCAGCGCGGCTGCCAGCAGGAGGTTGACGGCGATCACCAGCGCCCGTCGGGGCGCCCGGTCGAGCAGGCCGCCCAGCCACGGGCCGGCGAGCACCGGGGCGTACACGCAGAGCCCGACCAGTGCGGCCAGACCGGTGGAGCCGGTGAGGTCCAGGATCCAGATGCCGGCCACCAGGGACATGGCGCTGCTGCCGAAGCCGGACAGCAGCGAGATCGCCACGAACAGACCCGCGTTGCGCCGCATGAGCCCTCCAGGTTGAGCCGAGTTGACTCACATCCTGATTCTTGAGCCAGGCTCAGGCAATGGCGTCGGGCGATGTCAATGGGTCGTTGACAGCACGGTGTCCACCGTCGACGCTATGACTCGCACCGGTGGCGGCAGCAGGTCGCCTGCGGCTTCGAGGTCGGCGCGGAGGTGCAGGGCCAGCGCGTAGAGCGAGCCCGGGGCGGCGTCCAGGGCGGCCTCCACTGTGCTCCGAACGAGTGCCGCCCGAGGAAAGCGGGAATCCCACCGCCGGTCCGTCGCGATCCAGCGCCCGAGGTCGGCCACCGCGCCCCGCAACGCCGCGATCTGCGACGGGTAGCCACGGTCGAGGTCATGTCGCCGAGCACGTCGCGCGGCCGCCAGGCGCTGACGGCGCTGCTCGGCGGCCTGCCGGCTGCCGAGCCCCAGCGCCGTCGCGACCTGCGCCCAGGTCGCGCCGTCGTGGCGCGCCCGGTCGATCAGCTCCGCCTCCCGCTCGTCCAGGTGGGCACGAGCAGCGCGCACCTCAGCCAGGCCGGCCAACGGCGTCGTCGTCATCCGTCAACATTACATTGACAGTTCGGTGCGGCGGACCCCCGAGCGGGGGCGCGCCCAATCTCCGGGCGACGCGAGCCGCCCCAGGCATGGGGCAGCTCTACAGACAGCAGAGGGGGGCCTGCCAGCGGCGTCGAGACGGTGCCGACGGTGGCTACCGGACGCCCAGCCCTGCGATGAGGATCTCCACCATCCGGCGCGCGTCGTAGCGGGGGTCGCCCGCGCCGATGCAGAGGTTGCCGACGCCGCGCAGCAGCTCGACGGGGCTCAGGTCGGTGCGGATCTCGCCCGCCGCCGCGGCCGCGTCGAGCAGTTGGGCGCACACCGGCACCAACCGGTCGAGGAAGTAGCCGTGCAGAGCCTGGAAGGCGACGTTGTCGGACTGCAACGCCTGGGCGAGACCGTGCTTGGTGACCAGGAAGTCGACGAAGAGGTCGATCCACCGCGCGAGGGCGGCGTACCGGGTGCCGCTGGCGGCCAGCAGCGTCGGCCCGGCCTCGGCACAGGCCTCGACCTGGTGTCGATAGACGGCCACGATCAGGTCCGCCCGCGTCGGGAAGTGCCGGTAGATCGTGCCGACGCCGACGCCCGCCGTGGCGGCGATCTCGCGAACGGGCACGTCGACGCCGGACGCGACGAAGGCCGCGGCGGCGGCGTCCAGGAGCGTCGCCTCGTTGCGCCGCGCATCCGCCCGCTTCCGCGGTCGCGGTGACGTCGATCCGCTGTCGATGTCGGCCACTGCGCCCGACCTCCCATGATCACTGTTGGCAAACGGAACAGTGTTCCGTATATTGGTTAGCGGAACATGGTTCCACTTGTTCAGGATGCCAGAGCAGGTGGGCCACGGCCAACCACGCCCCTTGAGCACGGAGGAACAACCATGCAGTACCGCACCTTGGGTCGCACCGGCGTCCAGGTCAGCACACTCGTGCTGGGCGCCATGAACTTCGGCAAGCTGGGACGCACCAGCCAGGACGAGGTCACCGCGATCGTCGACGCCGCCCTGGAGGGCGGGGTCAACCTGATCGACACCGCCGACATGTACAGCCAGGGCGAGTCGGAGGAGATGGTCGGCCGGGCGATCACCGGCCGCCGCGACGACATCGTGCTGGCCACGAAGGCCGGCATGCCGATGGGCGACAGGCGCGACCACCGGGGCAGCTCACGCCGCTGGCTCGTCACCGAGTTGGACAACAGCCTGCGCCGCCTCGGCGTCGACCACGTCGACCTCTACCAGATCCACCGGTGGGACCCGACCACCAGCGACGAGGAGACGCTGTCGGCGCTGACCGACCTGCAGCGGGCCGGAAAGATCCGCTACTTCGGCTCGTCGACCTTCCCCGCGTACCGCATCGTGCAGGCCGAGTGGGCCGCGCGGGAGCACCACCTGGGCCGCTACGTCACCGAACAGCCCAGCTACTCGATCCTGCAACGCGGGATCGAGACCCACGTCCTGCCCGTGACCGAGCAGTACGGCCTCGGCGTGCTGGCGTGGAGCCCGCTCGCCTCGGGCTGGCTCTCCGGCGCGGTCCGGGCGGGCCGGGAGATCACCACCAGCCGGTCGACGCTTCTGCCGGAGCGCTTCGACACCGCACTCGCGGCCAACCAGGCCAGGATGGACGCCGTCGAGCAACTGGCCAAGGTCGCCGACGAGGCCGGCCTCACCATGATCCAGCTCGCGCTCGGGTTCGTCACCGCGCACCCGGCCGTGACCAGCGCGATCATCGGTCCCCGCACGATCGACCACCTGCACTCCCAGCTCGCCGCCGCGGACACCGTGCTCTCCGCCGACGTGCTGGACGCGATCGACGCGATCGTCGCGCCGGGCGTCGACCTCGCCGCACACGAGAAGTTCGACACCCCGCCCGCCCTGCTCGACCCGGCCCTGCGCCGTCGCTGAGCCCGGCGCGGGCACGTCATTGGGTCACCGACGCCGCTCGGCGGGCCGGTGACCGGTCGCTCAGCCGGCGGCCAGGTGCTCGCGGACGCTGCGGGGACGCATGTCGGTCCAGGTGCGCGTCACGAAGTCCAGGCACTCCTGGCGGCTGCCGGCGCAGCCGGCGTCCCGCCAACCGTCCGGCACCTCCTTGTGCCGCGGCCACAGGGCGTACTGCTCCTCGTCGTTGACCACCACGCGGTGTTCGTCAGCCATCGGGGTTGCCTTCCTCGTGTCGGGCCAGGTGCAGCTCGCGAGCGAGACTCTCCGGGGACAACGCCCGGATCTCCGCGAGCAGGTCGGTGAGGTCGCCGTCCGTGGGCGGGGAAGCCGCCGGGGGTACGGCGGGAGCGGGCCGCGCCAGCGCGGCGACGGTACGGGCCAGCGCGGCGGGGGTGGGTGACTCGAAGATCGCGGCGGGCGGCAGATCGACGCCGAGCGCGTCGCGCAGTCGCGCCACCACCCGGGTGCCGAGCAGCGAGTGCCCGCCCAGCTCGAAGAAGTCGTCGTCGGGGCCGATCTCGTCGACGCCGAGCAGGTCCACCCAGATCCGCCGCACCACCTCGTACGGCTCGTCCCCCGTCGAGGCCGTCGCCGCCACCGATCCCGCCGTCACCGATCCGGCCGGGGCCGGTGGCGGCGGCGCGGTGACCGGGGTGACCTCGTCGGGGGCAACGGTTCCCGGCCGGTACGCGTCGACCCAGTGCCGGTCACGCGCGAACGGGTACGCGGGCAGGGGTACCCGACGTCGTCCGTCGGCGCGGCCGTCGGGCCAGCGCACCGGGGCCCCGGCGAGCCAGAGCCGGCCGACGGCCCGGGCGACGGCGTCGTCCTCGCCGGTCGGCGTGCGCTCGGCGGGCAGGCTGGTCACCACCGGCACCCCCCGTGCGGCGTCGTGCTGCCGGACGAGGGTGGCCAGGGTGCGACCGGGGCCGACCTCCAGCACCGCGTACCGCTCGCCGAGCAGCAGGGTGGCCGCGGCGGTGAAGTTGACCGGACGGCGCAGCTGGCGCACCCAGTAGTCGGGGTCGGTGGCCTCGTCGTCGGTGAGCCAGCCGCCGGTCACGTTCGACACGACAGGCAGGGTGGGCGGACGCAGCGGGACCTCCCGCAGGTGCGCGGCGAAGCCGGCCAGGGCCGGGTCCATCAGGGCCGAGTGGAACGCGTGGGAGGTGCGCACCTCCCGACAGGCCACCCCGCGCCCGCGCAGGTCGGCGGCGAGCGCGGCGACGGCGGCGGTTTCGCCGGAGACGGTGGTGAGGCGCGGTGCGTTGGCGGCGGCCACCTCCACTCCGGCGGGCAGCAGCGCCGTCACCTCGTCGACGCCGAGGGCCACCGAGAGCATCGAGCCCGGTGCCTGAGCCTGCATGAGCCGGCCGCGGACGGCGACGGTGGCGAGCGCGTCGGGCAGGGTGAAGACACCGGCCAGGCAGGCGGCCACGTACTCGCCGAGGCTGTGCCCCGCCATCGCGGCCGGACGTACGCCGTGGTGGCGCAGCAGTTCGGCGAGGGCGTACTCGACGGCGAACAGGGCCGGCTGGGTGAGCCGGGTCTCGTCCAGCTCGGGCGCGGCCGGGACCGCGTCGCCGGCTGGGCAGAGCAGCGCGCGCAGGTCCACGTCGAGGTGCGGGCGCAGCAGGTCGGCGCAGCGGTCGAAGGCCTCCCGGTAGGCCGGTTCGGTGCGGTAGAGGGTGCGGCCCATCCCGGCGTACTGCGCTCCTTGGCCGGGAAAGAGCAGCGCCACGCCCGCCGGCGTGCCGGTGGCGACGCCGGTGCGGACCAGCGTCGAGTCACGGTCGGCGAGTTGGGCGGCGGCGGTCGTGGCGTCACGGGCGACGGTGACGAGCCGGTGGCCGAACTCCCGTCGGGTGCGCGCGAGGGTGTACGCGACGTCGGCCAGCGGCACGTCGGGGTGCTCGCTCAGGTGGGTGGCGAGCTGGTCGCGGGCCCGGTCGAGCGCGTCGGCGTCCCGGGCGGAGAGCACCAGCAGATGCGCGGACGGGCCGTCCCCGGCGCTCGGCTCTGCCGGTTCGGCGGCCTGGAGCACGACGTGGGCGTTGGTGCCGCCGATGCCGAAGGAGCTGACCGCCGCACGGGACGGCGTGCCCAGGTCGGGCCAGGGCTGCGCGGTGGTGGGCACGTGGAACGGCCCGCCGGCCAGCTCGGGGTGCGGGTCGGTGCAGTACGGGCTGGGCGGCACCACCCGGTGATGCAGCGCCAGCGCGGCCTTGATCAGCCCGGTCACCCCGGCGGCGACGTCGAGGTGACCGAGGATCGACTTGACCGAGCCGAGCGCGCACCGGCCTCCGTCGGTGCCCCGACCGCCGTCCGCGCCCGGGCTCGCATCTGCGCCCCGGAACGCCTCGGCCAGGGCGCGCAGCTCGATCTGGTCGCCCAGCTCGGTGCCGGTGCCGTGCGCCTCGACGTAGCCGATCGTGGCGGGGTCGACCTCGGCCACCTCCTGGGCGGCCCGGATCGCGGCGACCTGACCGTCCACACCGGGCGCGGTGAAGCCGACCTTCATCCGGCCGTCGTTGTTGATGGCGGAGCCGCGGATCACCGCGTACACCGTGTCGCCGTCGTCGCGGGCGTCCGCCAGCCGGCGCAGGACGACCACGGCGGCGCCGTCGCCTCCCACGGTTCCGGTGGCGCGCACATCGAACGGGCGGCAGTGCCCGTCGCGGGACATGATGCCGCCGGCCTCGTGCCGGTAGCCGGTGCCGGTGGGCAGCAGGACGTGCGCGGCGCCGGCGAGCGCGACGTCGCACTCGCGGGCGAGCAACGCCTGCGCGGCGAGGTGCACGGCGACCAGAGACGACGAGCAGGCCGTCTGCACCGCCACGGCGGGTCCACGCAGGTCCAGGTGGTACGCCACCCGGGTGGGCAGCGAGTCCTTGTCGTTGGCGAGCATCAGCTCGTACTCGGAGACCGAGTCGAGCCGCGGGTTGCGGAACAGGTGGTGCAGGAGGTAGCCGCTGGCCGCGGCGGCGGCGTACACGCCGACCAGCCGGTCGGGGTTCCCGGCGAGGTGACCGGCGCGTTCCAGGGCGGTCCAGGCGGTCTGCAGGAAGAGCCGCTGTTGCGGGTCGAGCAGCCGGGCGTCGCGGGGCGAGTAGCCGAAGAAGCCGGCGTCGAACCGGTCGATGTCGGCCAGCGCGCCGTGCGCCGGCACGTGGTCGGGGTGCCGCCGCTCCTTTTCGGTGAGGCCGGCGGCAGCCAGCTCCGCGTCGGTGAACCGGGTGATGGTCTCCTCCCCGGCGAGGATCCGCTGCCACAGCTCGTCGACGTCGGCGGCGCCGGGAAAGCGGCCGGCCATCCCGACGATGGCGATCTCCAGTCCGGTCTCCTGGTCGGTCACGCTCGTCCCTCCCCCGCCGGCACCGGGCGGGCCCGGCGGGCCCGGTCGGCCAGCGCCTGCTTGCGTTCGTCTTGTCGCCGGCCACCGGCCGGTGCGGTCGTCGGGGCGGCCGTGCCGTCGAGGAACCGGGCCAGCAGCGCGATGGTCGGATAGCGGAACAGCTCGACGGCGGGCACCGGTCGGCCCAGCCGTTCGGTGAGCCGGGTCTGCACCCGCGCCAGCAGCAGCGAGGTGCCGCCCAGGTCGAAGAAGTTGTCGTCCGCGCCGACGTCGTCGAGCCCGAGCACCTGCCGCCAGGTGTCGGCGATGGCCCGTTCGACAGCGCCGTCGGGTGCCACGTACGCGGCGCCGAGGTCGGCGCGGGCCACGGTGGGGGCGGGCAACCGGGACGGGTCGAGCTTGCCGCTGGACGTCACCGGCAGGTCGGGGACCACCACGAAGGCGCTCGGCACGAGATAGCGGGGCAACCGCCGGAGCAGGCTCTGGCGCAGCTCGTCGATCGCCAACCCGTCGCCGACGAGGTAGCCGACCAGTCGTCGGCCGCCGGGCACGTCGGTCCGCACCACGGCGGCGGCCCGGCGCACCCCCTGACACTGCCGCAGTTGGGCCTCCACCTCACCCAGCTCGATCCGATAGCCGTTGATTTTGACCTGGTTGTCCGCCCGGCCGAGGAAGACCAACTGCCCGTCGGCACGCCAGCGGACCAGGTCGCCGGTGGCGTACATCCGTTCCCCCGGTGTCGGCGCGTACGGGTCGGGCAGGAAGCGCCCGGCGGTGAGCGCGGGGTCGCCGTGGTAGCCGCGGGCCACCCCGGCCCCGCCGAGGTGCAGCTCGCCGGGCACCCCCGGTGGCACCGGCCGCAGCTCGGTGTCGAGCACGTAGGCGCGGACCCCGGTCAGCGGCCGGCCGATCGGCAGCTCGGTGTCGGTGGCCGCGCAGTGGGCGGCGGTGGCGGTGACGGTGGCCTCGGTGGGGCCGTACCCGTTGATCAGGAGCCGGCCGCGCGACCAGGCGGCGGCGACGTCCGGGGCGCAGGGTTCGCCGCCGACGGTGAGTATCCGCAGGTCGGGCACTGCGGCGGGGTCCAGCGCGTCGAGGACCACCGGCGGCAGGTCGGCCGCCGTGACGCGGTGCCGGGTGAGCGCGGCGGCCAGGTCGGGGCCAGGGGTGCGCTCGTCCGGGCCGAGCAGGCGCAGCGTGGCGCCCGCCGTGAGCGCGGTGACCACATCGGACAGCGCCACGTCGAAGCTGATCGAGTGGAACTGCAGGACCCGGTCGCCGGCCCGGACGCCGACCAGCCGGGCCTGCGCGGCGGCGAGGTTGCTCAGCCCCCGGTGGGTGCCGAGGACGCCCTTGGGCAGCCCGGTCGAGCCGGACGTGTAGATCAGGTAGGCGGCGGCGTCGGGGTGGACGGCCGTCGGGAGCGCGGCGTCGACGGCCGTCGGCTGCTCGTCGAGGCGCAGCAACGGCACGCCGGTGGTGGGCAGCGCCAACTCCGCGTCGGCAGTGGTGACCACCAGCGCGGCGGCGGAGTCGGCGAGCAGGTGCGCCAGCCGGGCCGCCGGCAACTGCGGGTCCAGGGGCAGGTAGACCCCACCCGCCCGGAGTACGGCGAGGAACGTGACCACCCAGTCCGGGCCCGCGGGCAGGCAGACCCCGACGGTCGTCTCGGCCCGCACGCCCCGGGCGGCGAGGGTCCGGGCCAGGCGGTCGGCCCGCGCGTCCAGCTCCCGGTAGGTCAGGGCCTGATCGCGGTACGCCAGGGCGACCGTCTCCGGTGCCGCCGCGGCCCGGCGGGCGACCAGCTCGCCCAGGCTCGGCTGGCCCTGCGGCGCGGGCGCGGTGGCGGCCCAGCGGTCGACCAGCTCCCGTCCGGCGGGCGCGTCGAGCAGCGGCAGCCGGTCCACGGGGGTGTCCGGGGCGGCGAGCGCGGCGGTGAGCAGGGTGTCGAGCTGGTCGGCGAGCGCCCGGGCGGTGGACTCGTCGAAGAGGCGCGTCCGGTACTCGATCCGCCCGTCGATGCGGCCCTCGTACGGGATGACGGTCAGCGTCAGGTCGAACATGGACGTGCCGGTGTGCGTCTCACCGCTGGCCAGCACGCTCACCCCGGGCAGGGTCAGCCGCTGCTCCCAGCCGTCCTCGACGGCGAACATCACCTGGGCGAGCGGGTGCCGGCCGGCGTCGCGGACCGGGCGCAGCTCCTGTACCAGGGCGTCGAACGGCACCGGGTCGGTCAGCGCGGTCAGCGCGGAGTCCCGCAGCCGATCCAGCAGCGCGGCGAAGGTCAGTCCACCGTCGACCCGGCTGCGCAGCACCAGGGTGTTGACGAAGAAGCCGACCGCGGTCTCGCTGTCGAGCGTCTGCCGGTTCGCCACCGGGGTGGCGATCAGCAGGTCCGGCTGCTGGCTTCGGCGGTGCAGCAACGCCGCCCAGGCCGCCGCGAAGATCATGTACGGCGTCGCGCCGGTGCGGCGGCCCGCCTCGGCGACCCGGTCGGCCAGCTCCGGTGGCCAGGAGAACTCGATCTCGTGGCCGGCGTCCTCCAGCTCGGCCGGGCGGGGCCGGTCGGTCGGCAGGTCGAGCCCCGGCGGCGCACCGGTCAGCGCGTCGCGCCACCAGTCCAGCCGCCGGGCCAGCTCGGTCGGGCCGAGCAGTCGGTCCTGGGCCAGCGCGGCCGGTACGTCCCGGGGCATCGGCGGCAGCGCCGGACGCCGCCCCTCCCGCAGGGCCGCGTACGCCGTCGACAGCTCCTCGAAGAGCAGACCCATGCTCCAGCCGTCGCACACCACGTGGTGCAGGGAGAGCAGCAGCGCGAAGTCGGTGGGGCCGGTGCGGCACAGGGTGGCCCGCACCAGCGGCCCCCGGGCCAGGTCGAAGGGGCGTACCGCCTCGGCGGCGGCGTACTCGTCGATCCGCTCCGGCGCGACGTCCTCGACCACCAGCGGCAGACCGGTCGGCGGCAGGACGAGCTGGTACGACTGCCCGTCCAGCGGCACGAACACCGTGCGCAGCGCCTCGTGCCGCGCCACGACCTCGTCGAGCGCGCCGCGCAACGCGGCCACGTCCAGCTCGCCGCGCAGGTCCACCCGGTGCGGCACGTGGTAGGCCGGGCTGTCCGGGCGGAGCTGCGCCAGCAGCAGCATCCACTCCTGGGCGGCGGTGAGCGGGTGGATGCCGTACCGGTCGCCGTCGGCGCGGATCGCGGCGAGGAACGCCCGCCGCCGTTCGGGCGGTAGGGCGTCCACGCGCTGGCGCAACTGCACGGGCGTGAGGGCTCCGATCATCGGGCGATCCCCTGTTCGAGCTGGTCGAGCAGGCCGGCGAGGTCGGCGGGTGGCGGCCCGTCCGACGCGACCGGCAGGGCCGCTTCGGTGGGCTCGACCGGCACCCCGCTGATCTCGTCGGCCGCGGCGGCCAGCCCGGCCACGGTCGGGTGGTCGAAGATCAGCCGCAGCGGCACCTCCGCGCCGATCGCGGCGGCGAGCCGGGAGCGGACCCGGGTCGCCTTCAGGGACCGCCCGCCGAGGTCGAAGAAGTCGTCGTCGCGGCGGCGCACCGGCACACCGAGGACGTCCTGCCAGATCTCGGCCACCGCCCGCTCGGTGGGTGTCCGTGGAGATGCGTCACCGTCGCCCGTCGCGGCCGTGTCGGGCGCGGGCAGCGCCGCGACGTCCACCTTGCCGTTGCGGTTGAGCGGCAGCCGCGGCACCACCACGAACACGGCCGGCACCAGGTGGTCGGGCAGTTGCTCGCGGGCCCGCTCCCGGACCGCCTCGACGCGCACCCCGTCGTCGGGCACGACGTACGCGACCAGTCGGGCGTCCCCGGCGGCGTCGCGGTCGGCGCGCACGATCGCGTCCCGCAGCAGCCCGCCAGCGCGTAGCGCCTCGGTCACCTCGCCCGGCTCGACCCGGTACCCGCGGATCTTGACCTGGTGGTCGGAGCGGCCGACGAACTCGATCAACCCGTCCGGGCGTTGCCGGACCACGTCGCCGGTGCGGTAGAGCCGACCCCCGGTGCGCGGCCCGAACGGGTCGGGCACGAACTTCTCGGCGGTCGCGTCGGGGCGGCCGAGGTAGCCGCGGGCCACCCCGTCCCCGCCGATGAACAGCTCACCGAGCACGCCCGGCGGCACCGGTTGCAGGAGCCGGTCCAGCACGTACACCCGGGTGTTGGCGACCGGGCCGCCGATCGGCACGATCGGGTCCGCGGCGGTGAGCCGGGCGCAGTCGTACGTCGTGGTGTAGGTGGTGGCCTCGGTCGGACCGTACCCGTTGACCAGCGTCGTGTCCGGGCAGGCCGCCCGGAGCCGGTCCACTGCCGTCCGGTCGGCCTGCTCGCCGCCGAACGTCAGGTAGCGCAGCGCGGCCAGGGCGTCCGGCGCCTCGGTCGCCACCTGCCGGGCCACGGACGTGGCCAGGAACATCATCGTCACGCCGGTGTCGCGCAGCCGGGCGCGCAACCGGTCCGGCACGATCACGTCGTTGATGTCCAGGTCCGCCAGGCAGGCGCCGTTGAGCAGGGCGCCCCACACCTCCAGGGTCGCCGCGTCGAACGACATCGTGGCGGCCTGTCCCATCACGTCGTCCGGGCGTACGTCGACGAAGTTGGTGTCACGGACCAGCCGAACGACGTTGCGGTGGCTGACCCCGGTGCCCTTGGGGTGGCCGGTGGAGCCCGACGTGTACATCACGTACGCGAGCTGGTCGGGATGGATGGTCACCGCCGGCGGGTCCGCCGGGCCGTCGTCGGCCGGCAGCCGGTCCACGACGATCCGGGGCGTGTCGTCGTCCGGGAGCCGGTCGGCCAGCGCGGCGGTGTGCAGGATCGCTCCCGGTGTGGCGTCGCGGCACATCAACGCCAGCCGCTCCGGCGGGTATCCGGGGTCCAGCGGCAGGTACGCGGCGCCGACCTTGAGCGTCGCCAGCGCGGCGATCACCCAGGCGGTGGTGTCGGCGAGGCAGATGCCGACCAGCGTCTCGGCGCCGATCCCCAGCCGGCGCAGACGCTCCGCCAGGTGGTTGGCACGCCGGTCCACCTCCCGGTAGGCGAGGACCCTCTCGCCGTCGCGCAGCGCGGGCGCGTCCGGGGTCTGCCGGACCCACTGGGCGAACAGGTCGGGCACCGACCTTTCGCGCGGGTAGGCGGTGTCGGTGGCGTTCCAGTCGATCACCACCTGCCGTTCCGTCGCCGGGTCGAGCAGCGGGAGGTCGGACAGGCGCGCTCCGGGCCGCTCCTGCGCCCGGGCGAGCAGCACGGCCAACGCCGCCCCGATCGACGTCGCGTGTGGGTGGTGGCTCACCGTGGCGGCCGGGCGTTCGTCGGTGTCGTCGATCAGCAGCCGCACCGCACCCCGATAACCGGGGGGCGCCTGATCGGAGCTAATCGATACCACCGGCCGATAGTCGGGAACCGTTTCGGGCAATTCCGCGTCGTGCTCCCGGGCCTCGCGCAGAGCCGTTCGGACCAGGTCCCGCAGCTCGGTCCACGTGGGATCCTCGGGCAACCGGACCCGCACGGGCAGCCAGCGTCCCGGGCCGGTCGGCGCGGCCGGCGTCTCGGCGAGCAGGTCCCGGCCGCCGACCCAACGGTGCAGCAGCGCGAACAGGCCGGCCAACGAGCTGACCTGCGGCTCGACCGAGTCGCATGGCAGATCCGCACGGGCTTCCCCGGCAGGGGCGGTCGGTGGCGCGAAGGGCAGGTCCGGCGGCTCCGGGAGGTCCGTGAGCTGCCGTTCCCAAAAGGCGGAAAGGCCAGGGAAAACTGTCTGTTCGGTCATCGGATCTCAGCTCCGATCGGCGGGCGACACGCAATGCCGGGAAGTCTGGACCGCGCCCGTGCCAGTTGCTTGTAGGGGCCG
>NZ_JBFAPG010000098.1:0-15939 GCF_040675595.1 Micromonospora sp. NPDC049580 | reverse complement strand
TCTCGTACTCGCCGTCGTCGTCGAGCGCGTCGAGACGGCCACCGCCGCCGGCGTCCACGCCCAGGTCGAGGCGCTCAAGCTCGCCTTCGCCGACCGCGAGGCATGGTACGGCGACAGCGCCGACGTGCCCGCCGCGGCGCTGCTCTCCCCGGCGTACGCGCGGGAGCGGGCGGCCCTGGTCGGTGACCACGCGTCGACCGAGCTGCGACCGGGGAGTCCCGACGGGGCGCAGCCGCGCCTGCCGGCCCACGTCCGACCCGGTGCCGGCCGCCGCGTCGACGCCTCGGACCCGACCACGGGGGAGCCGACGGTGCGGTCCGACGGGGTGACCCGGGGCGACACCTGCCACGTGGACGTCGTCGACCGCTGGGGCAACATGATCTCGGCGACGCCGAGTGGTGGCTGGTTGCAGAGTTCGCCCACGATCCCGGAACTCGGCTTTCCGCTGGGCAGCCGGCTGCAGATGTTCTGGCTGGAGGAGGGGCTGCCCTCGTCGCTCGCCCCGGGCCGCCGACCGCGCACCACGTTGAGCCCGACGATGGTGCACCGCGACGGAGAGCCGGTCCTGGCGTGCGGTACGCCCGGCGGTGACCAGCAGGACCAGTGGCA
Organism: Micromonospora sp. NPDC049580; assembly: GCF_040675595.1. Taxonomy (NCBI): domain Bacteria; kingdom Bacillati; phylum Actinomycetota; class Actinomycetes; order Micromonosporales; family Micromonosporaceae; genus Micromonospora; species Micromonospora sp. NPDC049580. The sequence goes on along the minus strand of NZ_JBFAPG010000098.1, from coordinate 15,330 downwards.
GGTGCCCTTCCTGCTGCGCCACCTCGTCGGCGGTCAGCACCTGCAGGAGGCCATCGACGCGCCCGCGTGGCACACCGTCAGCCTGCCGGCGTCGTTCTATCCCCGCGACTCGGAGCCCGGCGTCCTGCTCATGGAGGACCGGTTCGACGCCGACGTGGTGCGGGCCCTGCGGGCGTACGGGCATGAGGTGCGGCTCGCCGACGCGTGGAGTCTGGGCCGGCTCTGCGCCGTGACCCGGGACCCGGGCACGGGCGTGCTCGCCGCCGGCGCCAACCCGAGAGGCATGCAGGGCTACGCGTGCGGCCGGTAGCGGGCGCCGGATGGCCGAGGGTCAGGCGCCGCGCGCGAACAGGGCCAGGCGTACGCGGTTGGGGCTGTCGGTCTTGGTCATGAGGCTCGTGATGTGGGTCTTGACGGTGGTGACGCCGATGTGGAGCCGTTCGGCGATCTCGCTGTTGGACAGGCCCTCGGCGACCAGGGTCAGCACGTCCTGCTCGCGGGCGGTCAGCCCCTGCACGGGTCGGGGCGGCTCGGCGCGGGCGCGCACCGCGCGTTGGACGAGGCGGTGCAGCACCTCCGGGGTGAACGGGCTGTCGCCCGCGGCGGCGCGGCGGATGCCGTCCAGCAGCTCGGTCGGGGGCGCGTCCTTGAGCAGGAAGCCGCACGCCCCAGCGCTCAGCGCGGGGTAGAGGTGGTCGTCGTCGCCGAACGTGGTCAGCACCAGCACCCGGGTGGCGGGACGCTCGGCGAGGATCCGCGACGTCGCGGTGATTCCGTCGACGCCGGGCATACGCAGGTCCATGACGACGACGTCGGGGATGAGCCGCGCGGCGAGGACGACCGCCTCGCGGCCGTTGTCGGCCTCGCCGACGACCTCGATGTCGGGCTGCGCGTCGCACAGCATGCGCAGGCCCGCGCGAATGAGGTGCTGGTCGTCGACCAGCAGGACCCGGATCACGCGGGCTCCGGGGCGGCCGATGCGGCCGGTACCTCACGGGCCCGCGGCGCCGGCCCGGCGGCGGTCTCGGGGAGCGTGTTCGGCAGGACGGTCCGCACGCGCCAGCCCGTGCCGGTCGGTCCCGCCTCCAGCCGGCCGCCGAGGACCTCGACGCGTTCGGACATCCCGGTGATGCCGTGGCCGCCGCCGGCCGGCACGGCCGTCGGCGCGCTGTCGCCGTCGACGCCACCCCCGTCGTCGGTGACCTCCCAGTGCACGGCCCCGGCGTGCAGGGCGACCACCAGGTGCGCCCGCGCGGCCGGCCCGGCGTGGCGTGCCACGTTGGTCAGCGCCTCCTGGGTCAACCGCAGCACCGCCAGGCCGCGCACCGCGTCGAGTGAGCCGATCGCCGCGTCGATGTCGGCCTCCACGGTGATGCCGCCCTGGCGGGCCCGGTCGACGGCGGCGCCGAGCGCCGAGGGGAGCGCCGAGGGCTCGATCGCGGTCAGCGCCGCGTCTCCGCGTACCCCGTCGGGGTTGCGCAGCACCGCGACCAGCCGGCGCAGCTCCGCCAGGGCCGCGGTGCCCGTGCCGTGCACGTCGTCGAACACCTCGTCCACCCGGGGGTCCAGGTCGGTGAGGACGTGCCGGGCCACACCGACCCGCAGCACCATCGACGCCACGTGGTGGGCGACGACGTCGTGCAGCTCGCGGGCGATGGCGCTGCGCTCGTCGGCGCGCGCCGCGCGGCTCTCCGACTCGCGGCGCCGCTGCTCGGCCAGCGTCCGTTCCACGGCCTGCCGACCCAGCTCCCGGTTGGTCCGGATGACCAGGCCGAGCAGCACCGGGACACCGACCTCCAGGGCCAGCCCGACGACGCCGGAGGCGACCTGGCGCAGCGGGTCGCCGATCGAGTCGGTCAGGTCGACCACGGCCAGCAGCCCGGCGCCCAGCCAGATGGTGCGGGCGCGAGCCGAGAGCATGGTGACCTCGAGAAGAGCCCAGCTCGCCCCCACCTGGTTGATGGTGAAGTCGTCGATGAGGCAGACCGCGACCGCCAGCAACGCCGTCTGGAGCACCAGGTTGACCACCGGCCGGCGATACGTCACGAGCGCGGCGGCGAACGCGGCCACCGCGAGGATCCACTGTGTCACCGTTGGCGCGGAGCCGGAGTGGGGCACGACGAGCAGGTAGCCCAACCCGCTGAGGTCGAGCAGCACCATCCGCACACGCGCGTCCCGCGTGTCGAACAGTCGTCCCAGCCGCCCCACGGTCGTCAGCCTAGGTGCTCACGGTCGGTGGCAGCGACCGCCGACCGCGGCCACCGCGTCCGTACGCCCAGGTAGGCGGCCAGCCCGAGTGGTCCGAGCAGGATGGTCAGCACCAGCACCGGAGCCATGACCAGCGCCGGCACCCCCCGTTCCCGGCTGTCCCACCACGCCCAGCGGCCCACGAACAGATCGAACGCGATCAGGTGCGCCCAGCCCGCCGCCGCGCCGTCGGGCGTGCCGAGCAGGTCGCGTACCCCGGCCAGGGTCGGCGACGCGACGGCGGGCAGCACCTCGCCGAACGCCGGGACCACCAGCAGCGCGTAGATCACCACGACGGGCAGCACGATCAGCGGTGAGCTGATGATCCGGGTGGTCCAGGACCAGCGCGGCACCAGGATCATCAGCGCCCAGAACGGCGCGGCCACCGCGAACGTCAGGGAGAACAGCGTCGCGGTCATGCCGCGAGCGCCAGTTCCGGGCGGCGTCGGCGGGCCAGGACCAGGCCGCTGGCGGTCGCCGTCGCGACCACCAGGGCCGCGACGGCGGCCAGGGTGCGGGCGTCCGGGCGCAGCAGCGGCTGCCCGCGCAGGGCCTGCCAGGTCAACAGCATCGTGAGTACGCCGTACGCGCCGCCCGCGACGACCAGCAGCCGGACGCGGGTGCGCGCGTCGAGCCGGGTCGCGAAACGGGTCAGCAGGATCGTCAGGATCGGCAGGGCCTGCAGGGCGTGCAGCCCCACGAAGTGCCCGATCCGCAGGTCGCCGCCGGTGGTGCTCCAACCGACCACGGGCAGCCCCGGCCCACCGTCGGCCACGCCGACGCTGTGCGCCCCGGAGATGCCCTCGATGCCCGGGTCCTGCATCGGCAGCACCATCGGCACCGCCGCGAGCATGCCGAGCAGGGACAGGCCGAGCCCCCACCCGACGGCGGTCGCGGCGACCCGGTCGGGGATCCGCCGGATCAGCACGACGATCCCGATGACGAGGTGCGCGAGGAACAGCACCATGATCGCCGCGCCCATCGTCGCGAACAGGGCGGTGTTCAGGGCTGTGGTGTCGTTGAAGTGGCTGGTCTGTCCGCGGATCACCTGACCGACGATCCACGCGTTCTCGAAAACCGCCACCGTGACGATGACGATGACCGCTCGTTCGGCGATCCGGCTGCGCCGGGGCAGCAGGGAGAGCATCCAGGCGAGCGTCGCGCCGTACAGGACGAAGGACACCGCGAACTTGAACGGCTTGAGCCAGATCGGCGCCCCGGTGAGGACGCGCGGGTCGACGAGGATGCCGACCGTGGCGATGACGGCGAGCACCGCCATCGCGCAGACGAGAATCAGGAGGGGGCGGTTCCAGTGTGTCGCCCGACGCAGAACGGTAGTCATGTCTGTAGATGCTCGTGGCCGTTCCCGCCGGTCGCGTCCGACCGCGGGCCCCGGTTGCGGCCCGGGGTCGGAGCGCATCTCCTCCCTGGGTAGGAGGCGCGATCGGGGCGGCCCGCCGCCGGTGCTGGCACAATGGCCGGCCTGCCGACCGGACCGGGAGTGACCATGACGATCAACGAGGACCGCGTCCAGCCGAACGAGACCACCGTGCCGCTGCTGCCCTGCCCGGCGCCGGAGGAGACCCTGGCCTTCTGGCGTGCCCTGGGCTTCGAGGTGACCTACGAGCAGATGAGGCCGTACGTGTATCTGGTCGTTCAGTGGAGCGGGTTCGCGCTGCACTACGGGCCCGCGCCGAAGGACCTCGACCCGGCGAAGGAACAGACCGGCGGCTGCCTGGTGTTGGTCGACGCGGTCGCGCCGTACCACGCGGCGTTCGCCGACGCGATGCGCCGCGTCCACGGCAAGGTGCTGGTCAAGGGCCTTCCCCGGCTGACCCGCTACCGTGCCGGGGCATCACGGTTCAGCGTCGTCGACCCGTCGGGCAACACCATCATCTTCATCCAGCGAGACGAGCCGAAGGATCTGGAGTACGGCGGGTCGTCCGAGCTTGAAGGACTGGCCCGGGTGCTCGACAACGCGCGGATCCTGCGCGAGTTCAAGCTGGACGACCGGGCCGCCTACCGGGCGCTCGACTCGGGGATGCGCCGTCGTGCCGAAGACGCTCCGACGGTCGAGCAGGCCACGGCGCTGGCCGGCCTGATCGAGCTGTCGATCGCGCTGGGGAAGACCGATCGGGTGCCCGAGTGGGGTGCCCAGCTCCGCGCGCTGACGTTGACCGAGTCGGAGCGTACGCAGGTGCGGGCCTACATCGCGGACCCGGTCGTCCTCGAACCCTGGTGGTCCGATCCGCGCTGACCGCACGGTCCGGGGCGGGCCGGACACGGCCCGACCCCGGTCGGCGGGTCAGCGGGCTGCGGGGCGGCGACGGAAGAGCGCCGTCACACCGGCGAGCAGGACGAGCAGCAGTCCGGTGAACCAGTTCATCACCGTGATCGTGCTGACGGTTCGCGTGGCGATCCCGATGCCGACGGCCGGCAGGCTCATTCCCAGGTAGGCGATGAGGAACAGCCCGGCCAGGGCCTCGCCGCGCCGGGCGGGCGTGGCCATCGCCGCGACCATGCCGACGGCGGCCTTGAACAGCACGCCGGCCCCGACACCGGCGACGACACCACCGACCAGGAACGCGGTCAGGCTGGCGGTGTGCATACCCACCAGCACGACGGGCACGCCGACCGCCTGCGCCAGCAGCCCGAGCCGTACCTTCGCCGGGGCGGGGAGCCGATTGGTGACGGTCTGCGCCACGGCGGCGCCGCCGAACACGGCGAACACGACCGCGCCGGCCAGCGCCCGCGAGGGCAGGTGCAGGGCTCCCGCGACGAAGCTCGGGGCGACGGAGGTGAACAGGGCGAACACGGCGAACGACGCGAAACCGGCGCCGGCAGCAGCCACGTACCCGGCCTGGTCGCCGTGGTCGGCGCTGATCCGTTGCGGCCGGTACGTGGGCTTGACCAGCCGTTCCTTGACGGTCTCCGGGGTCGCCGCGACCGCCACGATGCTGGCGGTCAGCAGCACGGCGAACACCAGGTACGGAGTGCGCAGCGGCGCGTGGACGTACTGGGCGAGGACGCCCGCGACCAACGCGCCCACGCCGAGGCCGCCGATGTTGGCGGCGGTGGAGACCACTTCGAAGCGCTGGCGCGACGCGCCGGGCCGGTGCGCCGCGTGCAGTTCCTGCAGGTAGGCGGTGGCGGTCGCGGTGATCATGCCGATGCCCAGTCCGCTCACCAGGCGGGCGACCAGCAGCACCGGCAGGGACGCGTCGCCCAGGAACAGCGCGGCGGCGACCAGCTCCAACACCAGCGCCGGAATGAGGATCTTCTTCCGGCCGACCCAGTCCGAGACGTGCCCGGCGAGCAGCAGACTGATCACCACGCCCACCGCGTACGACGCGAACACGATCGTGACCATGAACGTGGAGAAGTCGTCCCGGGCCATGTAGAGCGGGTACAGCGGGGCCGGCACGGTGCCGAACGCCATCGCGGTCAGGAACGCCAGAGCGATCACCCAGAAGCCCCGACCGTGGCGGGGAGAGGATCCTTCGGTGCGGGTGAGCGTGGCGGCGGGCCGGCGGGATGACAGGGTCGTCGACGACATGACCCCACTGTCGCCCCACCCGATCATCGCGTGCAACGAAAGTTGACGCTAGCAACGATCAGTATGGGTGATACTTGGGGACGTGGAACTCCGCCAACTCGAGTACTTCGTCGCCGTGGCCGAGGAGCAGAACTTCACCCGCGCCGCCGCCCGCCTGCACGTCGTCCAGTCCGCCGTCTCGGCGGCGGTCAAGACCCTGGAACGCGAACTGGGTGCGCCGCTGCTGGACCGCAACTCCAAACGCGTACTCCTCACCGACGCCGGCGCCGCGCTGCTGCCCCGCGCCCGCATCGCCCTCGACGCGGCCCGCGACGCCCGCGACGCGGTCGCCGAGGTGCACGGCGGCCTCCGTGGCACCCTGCGGATCGGCACGATGACGTCGATCAGACTCCTGCACCTGCCGGCCCTGCTCGGCGAGTTCCACCGCCGGCATCCCGGGGTGCTGCTGCACACCAGCGTCGCTCCGTCCGGCTCCCAGGGGCTCATCGACGCGCTCGCGGAGCGCCGGCTCGACCTCGCGTTCGTCTCGCTGCCCGGCGCGCCGCCGGCCGAGGTCCGCTTCACGGAGCTGGCCCGCTCGGTGATCGATCTCGTCGTGCCGGACGATCATCCGCTGGCCGCCCGCGAGGCGGTGACGCTCGGGGAAATCGCCGGGCTGAACTTCATCGACTCCCCGGTCGGGTACGGCAACCGCGCCGTCACCGACCGGGCGTTCGCCACCGCCGGCCTGTCCCGGCGCGTCACGATCGAGATCCCCGACATCGCCACCGGCGCCGACCACGTCCGGCACGGCCTCGGCATCGCGCTGCTGCCCCGCTTCGCCGTCGCCGACGCCGAGGGCGTGCGCACGCTGACGGTGACCGACGCCGACCTCGACTGGACGGCGTCACTCGCCACGCCGGTGGACCGACCGGTGGGCGCGGCCGCCCGCGCCCTCATCGCCCTGACCGGCGAGTTCCTACCCTGACCCGCGCGCTGCGGGGCGGGCGCAGCCCCGCAGCGCGGATCAGAAGGGCCACCGGTCGTCGGACCCGGCCTCGATCAGCGGGATCATCGCGAACGCGGCGTCGGACAGTCCGCCGAAGGTGTGCCGGTTCGTGACGGTCGGCGTGTGCCCGACCCGGTATCCGGCCAGGTTCCAGGTGTAGATGGGCACCTCCGCCGGCACCGCCGCGACGACATCCGTCGAGCCGTGCCAGTGGGCCTGCTCATCGGTGAGGATGATCAGCCGGTCGTGTCGGCCGTGGTGCTCGCGGACCGCCTTCTCGGTGTCGGTTCCCCTGCCGAGGAAGTAGCCGCCCTCCTTGAACCGCCGCACCGCCGCGAGGACCGACTCGCCCGCCACCGCAGGGAACACCCGGCTGTCATCGGAGAACGACACCACAGTGGCCGACTGCGCGCGGGCGGCCAGCGCGAGACCGAACACCGCGGCGGCGTCCCAGCAGAGCAGCGTGCCGTCCTTGCTGAACGGGCTCTGCATCGAGCCGGACGTGTCGATGAGGATCAGCGTCCGCCCGTCCAGGGCGGGCACGTTCGCCAGGGCGTGCTGCAACGCCTTCTCCAGCGGGTACGCCCAGCGCAGGCTCGGCGCCGCGTTGTACGCCGACAGGAAGCGCATCGGCAGCACCCGCGAACTCCCAACCTGAGCGGGGTCGGAGAGCTTTGCCGCCACGGTCTCCGCGACGGTGTCGCTGACCCCGGCCCGGTCGAAGTTGCGCAGATTACGCAGCAGCGCCAGGTAGCCCATCGTCGGGATGACCGACTCCCATGCCGCCGCGTCCATCGCGCTCTGTCGCCAGCCGGCCAGCGCCTCCCACGTCATACCGGCAGCGCCCAGCGTCGCCGGATCGGTGAACTCCCTGCGCTGCTCGACAGGCATCGCCATGAGCACGTCCCGCGCCCGGAGCATCCGCAGGGACGGGGGTACCGGGTTGTCCCGCCGGTGCCGCCGATCCAGCGCGTGCCGGAACAGGTCGCCCTGTCGCTCATCCCTGGCGCTGGGGTGGGTCAGCTCGATGACGTCACCGAAGCGCACCTGGCTGGCGATGGAGTCGTACTTGAGCAGACTCCGCTCGGTGTAGAGCCGGACCGCCGCGTCGGCGATGCCCCGCTTCACTGGCTTGGGCAGTGCCCGGCCATGACGAGCCAGCCAGTACGCGAGCGCCTCGCCCGGTTCGTCCGCACGCTGCAACGCCGCATCCACGACCGCACGCGAACCCGGGATTCCCGCCGCTACCTGGGCGCGGGCACCCTCAAGGGCCGCCACCACGGACGCTGAGCGCATCATCGCTCCGGTGCGAAGCCACGGTACGAAGCGCGCGAACCAGTCGGGATCAGCGACGGCGACGGTGGCGACCAGGTCGCGGAAGCGGCCGTCGCGGTCGGTGGCGGGCTCGTAGAAGCTGGCCTCGCCCACCATGTTCGAGACACCGAGCAGGAACAGTTCGAGGCGCGGCTCACGGACGAAACCGGGTGCGCCCTCGCCGGTCGCCGGCCGATGCCGGCTCGTGCGCAGCTTGACGTTGAACTTGGCCATGACGTCCCCCACGTCAGTCGGCCGAGAAGGCGCCACCACAGCGCACACCCGAGATCAGAGTCGGCCACGGACTAGTCCGCCGTTCTGTCCGTTGAACCACCGACCCGAAGGTGTCGGGGGGATTCGAACCACCATCTGCGGAGCCGGGAAGTAACCGTTGCCTGCGCACCGGGTGTGCGTGTGGTCGCGCTTCCCGAGATCGAGGTTGGCGACGGATGTCCTTCACCGGGGCCGGAACCCCTCCAGATGTAGCCGTCGCCTACGCACCGGGAAGTGCGGTCACGACCGTAGCGGCAGCGGTGCGGGAGGGGCAACGGGTTTTGTGATCTTGTGATCGACGGCGGCTGGTCGCACCACACGCCCGAGATCAAAAGTGGACACGGTGTTCGCGGGTTCGAACCGCAGGCCCTTGCCGGGCCTTCACCAGGAAGTAACCGTATCCGTCGCACCGGGCGTGCGGCGAGAGCACCTCCCGAGATCGAAGCGGCGACGGCGACCGGCCCTCGCGGGCCAAGGTGACCTGGGCCGCTGGTCGACGCCACGTGACATGGCGGTGGGATTCGAACCCACGTCTCCCCGATTGGAAGCGGAAGTAGCCGTTGCCTGCGCACCGGGAGGTGCCCCATGACGGTAGGCCCGCGTTGCCACGCCAACAACCCGATTCCGCATCCGCTGTCGAGGACTCCGGGCGGTGGGCGCAGCCGGTGGCCGGCGGCGACCGTCGGTCACCTCCGTGGGGGCGGATGCGGTGGTGAGCGGTATACCTCAGAGTAATATTCATACCTCTGAGGTATACCGCTCACCAGCACATCGACACGGCGGGCAGCCAAAGCGGATGACCAGCGCCCTTCGCCGCAGCCCCAGCCCCGTCTTGAGTTAGGACTTATTCGTCTAGATCATGGGCAGGACCAGCGCGGTCGAGGCCGCCAGCTCCCGATCGAACACCTCGTCGCGTGGGACGAACACCATGGCCTGCCCCTCGCCGAGCACGACGTCTTCCTGTCGCGCGGTGGTGACGCCATGGAAGATGTGCACCGTCACGGTGTGCCCGAAGCCCGCCTCGTACGGGCGCGGACCGCTCCACAGCAGGCGCAGCTCACCGGCTGTCAGGCCGGTCTCCTCCAGCAGCTCGCGGCGGGCCGCCTGCTCGGGCGACTCGCCGGGCTCGATGTGACCGCCGGGAAGGCTCCACTGGTTGGGTGAGACGGGCGCGTGCTCGTCGCGATGCTGCATCAGCACCGCCCCGGAGGCGTCGACGAGCAGGACGAGGGCGACGTCGTAGGTGGCCATGCACGAGACCATGCCACGCTGGCCGGCCCCCGTCACCGACGGTCGGGCGTACCCTCCGTGGATGGATCTGGATCATCTTTCGGTGGCGGAGTTCGGGTTCCCCGGGCCGCTGCGGGACACGCTCGTTGCCGCGATCCTGGCCGGCGCGAAGACCTCCACGTCCGCGCTGCTGCTCGGCTACGAGCACGCGAACGAGCCGCTGCCGGAGGTCGGTCAGCGATCCGCGGTGGTGGACTCGCAGGGGCGGCGGGTGGCGGCGATCGAGTTGACCGAGGTGCGGGTGGTCCGGCTCGCCGACGTGGACCTGGCGCACGCCCTGGCCGAGGGCGAGGGGGACGAGTCGGTGGCGCAGTGGCGGGCGGGGCACGAGTCGTTCTGGCACAGCGCGCAGGTGCGCGCCGAATTGGGTGACCCCGACTTCACGGTCGACGACGAGACCCTGGTGGTGACCAAGCGCTTCCGGCTGCTGCACGTGCTCTGAGCTGCCCGGGTGGCGGCTACAGCATCGCGAGCGGGACCAGCCGTACGACGTCGACCCCGTCGAGTTCCATCAGCTCGGACACCCCCGGGCCCTTCTTGTCCAAGGGCACCTCGAACCGCCAGGAGTCGTGTCCCATCTGTGGTTCGAGCTGCGTGGCCAGCTCGCCCTTGCCCTGGCAGCGCGTGCGCAGGCGTTCGTACGCGGCGGCCCGGTCCTCGAAGTCGACCGACTGGGCGGTCGGCAGTGCCCGGACGGCCTGCTCCACGGCTGTCCGCTGCTCGCCGGTCGCGGCCGACTTCAGGCGGACGACGATCCCGATCCGCGAGGGCATGGGATGGACGTCCGCGACCTTGAGTGCGACATCCGCGACGCCGTCCACGTCGGCCATCACCAGCTCGACCGCCTCGGCGATCGGTGCGTCGGTGACCGTGGCGTGGAGCAGTTCCGGCACGTACTCCGGCTTGACTTTCGCCAACAGGTCGGGACTGTCCTTCAAGGTCTCCTTCTGGTGCTCGTACGCTTGCTCGCGGGTTTCGACTGTCACCTCCTCGACGCTGGGCATCGACCTCAGTCGCTGCTCCACGGCGTTCTTCCGTTCCGCCGTGACGTCGGTGTCCAAGATGACGGTCAGTGCGACGGTCGTGGACTCCGCGGGCTTCGAGGTACAGGCAGACAGGCCGAGCAGGAGGACGAATGCCAGGGACGGGGCGAGGCGACGCATGGGCGGAGATCGTAACGACCCTTCGTCAACGCCGCTGCCCGAGTTCGGCCAGCGGTGCGCGGGCGAGATCCGCCGGGTAGTCGTGGGGATCCCAGCATCGTGGCTGGTCTTCGTAACCTGGATCCGCGAGACTCCCCGGTATGGGTGATCGTTCGCGCCGCTGGGCGTGGGTCGGAGTGCTCGTCATCGGGCTGATCCTGTATCTGGCGGTGCTGCGGACCCTCGTGCGCACCCAGAACCCGAACTTCGTGCCAGCACTGATCCTGCTCGGCGCGACCCTGGCTCCCCTGACGTTCCTCACGTTCGCCCAGGCCCGTACCGGGCGTTGGCAGGTGCCGGCGTCGGTTCTGGTGACATCGGCGTTCTTCGGCGGGGTGATCGGCACGGTGGTCGCCGGCACCCTGGAGTACGACACTCTGCGCGGCCTCGGCGCCCTGCCCATGCTGTTCGTGGCACTGATCGAGGAGTCGGCGAAGCTGATCGTCCCCGTGGTGCTGCTGTTCACGGCCCTGGCGCAGCACCGTCGCCGTCTGCCGTCCGACGGTCTGGTCATCGGTGTGGCCGCCGGCATGGGCTTCGCCGCGTTGGAGACGATGGGGTACGCCTTCACCGCGCTGCTGAGCTCGCAGGGCAACATCGGCGCGGTGGAGCAGACCCTGTTCATCCGTGGTCTGACCGCGCCCGCCGGGCACACCGCCTGGACCGGGCTCACCGCCGGAGCGCTGTGGGCGCTGCTGGCCAGCCCGAGCGTCGGCCGGCTGTTCGGGTTCCTCGGCACCTTCCTCGGCGTCGTCGTCCTGCACACCCTCTGGGACACGTTCTCCGGTTCGCTGGTCTTCGTCGTACTGGCGATCGTCAGCATCGGCTGGCTGTTCTGGGAGCTGCACCGCTACCGGACCTTCGGTGATCGCCTGGCGGTCCAGCACCCGTCGAACTGATCGCGGCCCTCCTACACCATGCCGTCGGCGGCCAGCGCGAAATGGCCCGCTCTGCTGATCCCGCTGCGGCCGGGCTGGCACCTCATCTACTGTCGGACTGTTCACATTTAGTGGCTTTCGTCGGGAAGGTGCAGCGATGGGGGTGCGCCGCTGGGTCGAGAGCTGGCCGCTCTACCGCCAGCTCACCGGCACCGACCCGCTCGGGCGGGGCGCGGCGGCCAAGTCGGCCCTGTCACTGTCGCTGACCGCCCGCACCGACACCGCCGACTCGGTCGCCCGGTCGGTCTGTCCGTACTGCGCGGTGGGTTGTGGCCAGCGGGTGTTCGTCAAGGACGGGCAGGTCACACAGATCGAGGGTGACCCGGACAGTCCTATCTCGCGGGGCCGGCTCTGCCCGAAGGGCTCGGCGAGCAAGAGTCTGGTGACCAGTCCGCTGCGGCAGACGACGGTCCGCTACCGGCGGCCGTACGGCACCGAGTGGGAGGATCTCGACCTCGACACGGCGATGCACATGATCGCCGATCGGGTCCTGGCTGCCCGGGACGAGACCTGGGAAGACCGTGACGACGAGGGCCGGCCGCTCAACCGGACGTTGGGGATCTCCAGTCTGGGCGGGGCGACGCTGGACAACGAGGAGAACTACCTCATCAAGAAGTTGTTCACCGCGATGGGGGCGCTGCAGATCGAGAACCAGGCGCGTATTTGACACTCCGCCACCGTCCCCGGTCTGGGGGCCAGCTTCGGTCGTGGCGGCGCCACCCAGTTCCAGCAGGACATCGCCAACGCTGACGTCATCGTCATCCAGGGTTCGAACATGGCGGAAGCACATCCGGTGGGTTTCCAGTGGGTGATGGAGGCCAAGCACCGTGGCGCAAAGGTGTTCCACGTCGACCCGCGGTTCACGCGGACCAGCGCGGTGGCGGACGCGTACCTGCCGATCCGGGCGGGCACCGACATCGCCCTGCTCGGCGGCGTGATCCGCTACATCCTCGACAACGAGCTGGACTTCCGCGAGTACGTGGTCGCTTACACGAACGCCGCCACCATCGTGACCGAGGAGTACCGCGACACCGAGGATCTGTACGGGCTCTTCTCCGGCTTCGCCGAGGACAACGCCAGCTACGACCAGAGCAGTTGGCAGTACGAGGGCGTCGAGGAGAACATCCCCCCCCGGGACACCGAGACGCAGCGGGAGACGGCGGCCGGGCTGGAGCACGAGTCGCACGGCGCGCCGGTGGGCGGGCAGACGCAGCGGGACGAGACGTTGCAGCATCCGCGCTGCGTTTACCAGATCCTCAAGCGGCACTTCTCCCGCTACACGCCGGAGATGGTGGAGCGGGTCTGCGGGATCCCGCAGGAGAAGTTCCTCGAACTGGCGCAGGCGTGGACGGCGAACTCGGGCCGGGACCGCACCGGCATGCTGATCTACTCGGTGGGGTGGACGCAGCACAGTGTGGGCGTGCAGTACATCCGTACCGGGGCGATCATCCAGTTGCTGCTGGGCAACATGGGGCGGCCGGGTGGCGGGGTGATGGCGCTGCGCGGTCACGCGAGCATCCAGGGTTCGACGGACATCCCGACCCTGTTCAACCTGTTGCCCGGCTATTTGCCGATGCCGCACCACGCCGACCACCCGACCTTCGGCGAGTGGGTGGACAGCATCCGCCACCCGGGGCAGAAGGGCTTCTGGGGTGACGCGCGCGCCTACGGCGTGAACTTGCTCAAGGCGTACTGGGGGGACGCGGCGACCGCGGACAACGACTACTGCTACGGCTACCTGCCCCGGATGACCGGCGATCACGGCACCTACCAGCAGGTGCTGAACATGATCGACGGGAAGGTCAAGGGGTACTTCCTGCTCGGGCAGAACCCGGCGGTGGGCTCGGCGCACGGCCGGGCGCAGCGCCTGGGCATGGCCAACCTGGACTGGCTGGTCGTGCGGGACCTGTTCATGATCGAAAGTGCCACGGTCTGGCAGCACGCCCCGGAGATCGAGACGGGCGAGATCGTGCCGGAGGAGTGCCGTACCGAGGTGTTCTTCCTGCCCGCCGCGTCGCACGTGGAGAAGGAGGGCACGTTCACGCAGACGCAGCGGTTGTTGCAGTGGCGGGAGAAGGCTGTCGAGCCGCCGGGCGACGCCCGCTCCGAGCTGTGGTTCTTCTACCACCTCGGACGCCTCATCAGGGAGCGGTTGGCCGGCTCGACCCGGCCCCGCGACCGGGCGCTGCTCGACCTCAACTGGAACTACCCCACGCACGGTCCGCACGCCGAACCGAGCGCCGAATCGGTGCTGTACGAGATCAACGGGTACGAGGTGGCCAGCGGCCGACCGCTGTCGAGCTACACGGAGATGAAGGACGACGGCTCCACCGCCGGTGGCTGCTGGATCTACACCGGGGTGTACGCCGACGGCGTCAATCAGGCCGCGCGCCGCAAGCCCGGCTCGGAGCAGTCCTCGGTGGCGCTCGAATGGGGTTGGGCGTGGCCGTCGAACCGCCGCATCCTCTACAACCGTGCCTCGGCCGACCCGGAGGGCAGGCCGTGGAGCGAGCGCAAGAAGTACGTCTGGTGGGACCCGGAGAAGGCCGAGTGGACCGGCTACGACGTGCCGGACTTCGAGAAGACCAAACCGCCGTCGTACCGGCCGCCGGCCGACGCGTCCGGGCCGGCGGGGATCGCCGGCGACGACCCGTTCATCATGCAGGGCGACGGCAAGGGCTGGCTCTACGCGCCCACCGGCGTGCTGGACGGGCCGCTGCCGACGCACTACGAGCCGATCGAGTCGCCGGTGCGCAACCCGCTCTACCGCCAGCAGGCCAACCCGGCTCGCAAGGTCTACATCCATCCGATCAACACCCTCAACCCGAGCCCGCCCGAGCCGTACAGCGACGTCTTCCCGTACGTGTTCACGGTCAGCCGGCTCACCGAGCACCACACCGCTGGCGGCATGAGCCGGACCGTGCCGCACCTCGCCGAGCTGCAACCGGAGATGTTCGTCGAGGTGTCGCCGGAACTGGCCGCCCAACGCGGCCTGACCCACCTGGGCTGGGCGCACCTGGTCACCGCCCGCGCGGCCATCGAGGCGAAGGTCCTGGTCACCGACCGGATCACCCCGCTGCGGGTAGACGGTCGGATCATCCACCAGGTCTGGGTGCCGTACCACTTCGGTTACGAGGGTCTGGTCACCGGCGACTCGGCCAACGACCTGTTCGGCATCACCCTCGACCCCAACGTCCTCATCCAGGAAAGCAAGGTCGGCACGTGCGACGTGCGGCCCGGCCGACGCCCGAGGGGCCAGGATCTGCTGAACCTCGTATTCGACTACCGGCGACGGTCGGGGCACCTGACCCACCGCTACCCGCCGCTGATCACGACCGACGTCGCCGACAGCAGCAGCGACCAGGAGGCCTGACCGATGCCCCACCCCAACGCCCTGTACGGGCCGCTCGACCCGGCGCCGGACGCTGGCTATGTGGACGCGCCGCCGCGGATGGGGTTCTTCACCGACACGAGCGTGTGTATCGGGTGCAAGGCGTGCGAGGTGGCCTGCAAGGAGTGGAA
>NZ_JBFAPG010000097.1:0-15946 GCF_040675595.1 Micromonospora sp. NPDC049580 | reverse complement strand
GCCGGCGTCGTGCCAGGCCCGGTCGAAGGCGGCCCGTCCGGCTCCTCGCCGACCTGGACGCCGGCCACGCGCCGGGGACGCTGGGCGCGGCGGTGCTCACCGACCTGGTGGGCAGCGCCGACGTCGCTCCCCGCCCCCGCGACACCGTCGACGCCACAATCCAGGCGGTCACCCGCCGGCCGCCGATCGACCTGGCCCGGCTGGCGCCACTGGTCGTCACCGCCGCGACCGACGGCGAACCGGTCGCCACCGCGCTGATCGCCGAGGCCGCCACCCGCCTCGCCGGGAGCGTCGGCCGGATCCGTCTCGCCGGGGCGACGACGCCGGTCGTGCTCGGCGGCGGGCTGCTCACCGCGGACACCCCGCTGGCCACCGCCGTCCGCGCCGAGATCGGCCGACGCTGGCCGTCCGCGCCCCTGCGCACCGCCGGTGACGGGGCCGCCGCCGCGGCCTGGCTCGCCGCCCGCGAACTGCCCGAGGTGACCGACCCGGCCGCCCTGCACGCCCGCCTCTTCCCCGCTCCCTGACCACCCATCGCGCCCCGCCGGCGCCCACCGCGCCCCTGCCACACGCCACCTCGCCGCGATGTCCGCGCGGGGCGCGATGCGGGCGCGGGGCTAGAGGGCGTCGAGGACCGTGGTGAGGCGGCGCCAGACGTGCGAGCGCCAGCCGCCGTCGAGCAGGGCGTAGGTACGCTGCTGGAGCGGGTCGTCCGGGTCGAAGCCGGAGTGTTCGAGGAACAGCCGGGTGCCGCGCCCCTCGGCGACGAGGGTCCAGGTCACCACGGTGTCCAGCGATCCGCCGCGCCAGGACCAGCACAGCAGGCGTTGCGGGTCCAGGTCGAGCACCTCGCAGTGCACGATGCCGTCGAACCCGGGGCGCGGGTCGGTGCGAAAGGTGAACCGGTGGCCGACGACCGGCACGAAGTCGGTCCGCATCAGCCAGCGCGCGATGAGATCAGGATCGGTCAGCACTCGCCAGACCTTGGCTGGCGGGTGCGGCAGGAACTGGTCCACCCGGATGGTGCCGCGCTCACTCATCGTCAAGCTCGTCCAGCACGTCGCGCAGCGCCCCGAGTCGACCGCGCCAGTACGCCTCGTACGGGCTGAGCCAGTCGGCGACCTCCTGCAGCGGCTCCGGCCGGAGCGCGTACAGCCGCTGCCGTCCGACCGGCCGCTCGACCACCAGGCCGGCCTCCTTGAGCACCTTGAGGTGCTCGGACAGGCTCGGTCGGCGCATGTCGAAGTGGTCGGCGAGCCGCTGCACCGGCTGCTGCCCGCCGTCGCGCAGCAGCCGCAGCAGCTCACGCCGGGTCGGGTTGGCCAGCGCCGCGAAGACGGCCGACTCAGACACGGGTCGCCTGGAGGACGATGCCGTTGCCGTCGGGGTCGTCGAAGGTGGCGTACCGGCCCCAGGGGGCGGACTGGATGCCCCCGTTGGCGAAGTCGACCCCCCGCTCCCGTAGCCGGGCGACGTCCGCGTCCAGGTCGTCGGTCTCCAGCACCAGGCCCTTGAGGGACCCGGGCGGCATGGTCGGGAACCAGGTGACCAGGGTGAGGGCGGTGGCGGCGCCCGGGGGCGCCACCTGCACCCAGCGCCCGCCGTCGGGGCCCATCGGGTTGTCCCGGACCAGGTCGAACCCGAGGACGTCGACGTAGAAGTCCCGGGCCCGATCCTGGTCGGTGACGGGTACGGAGAGTAGTTGCACGTGGGTCACGGTCATGCCGACCACAATAGGTAGGAGATTTCCTACCGGTCAAGCCGAGACCCTACTTGAGCTGGCCCGCGGTCAGGCCGGCCTGGACCTGCCGCTGGAAGGCCACGTAGATCGCCAGCACCGGCAGCACCGCGATACTCAACCCGGCGAAGAGCCGAGCGTAGTCCCCCGCGTAGCCCTGACTGACCGACAACGCGAACAGCCCCTGGGCGAGCATCCACTTGGACTCGTCGCCCTGCATCAGCACCTGCGGCAGCAGGAACTGGTTCCAGTGACTGAGGAAGTTGAAGATCGCCACACTGATCAGTCCCGGACGCGCCATCGGGAGCATCACCCGGAAGAAGAGCCGGAAGTGACCGCAGCCGTCGACCATGGCCGCCTCGGCCACCGAGGTCGACAGGGTCCGGAAGAACGCGGTCAGGAAGAACACCGTGAACGGCAGCGAGTAGGCCGCGTACACCAGGATCAGTCCCGTCCAGGTGCCGAAGAGACCGGCGTTGCGGACCACGAAGAACAGCGGCACCAGGGCGAGGAACACCGGGAACATGAGGCCGCCGACGAACAGGTAGTAGACGATCTGCCGGCCGCGGAACTCGTACCGGGCGAAGACGTACGCGGCGGCGGCGCCCATCAGCATGGTGAGGCTGACCGAGCCGGTCACCACCACGAGGCTGTTGAGGAAGTACCGGCCGATGTGCGCCCCGGTCCACGCGCGCGCCCAGTTGTCCCAGCTCAGCGACGCGGGCAGCCCCCACGGGTCGGCCAGGATCTCGCCGTTGGTCTTGAACGAGCTGAGGAACATCCACAGCAGCGGCAGGACGGTGAGCAGGCCCCAGAGCAGCAGGAAGCCGTGCGAGAGGGCGTTGGCGACGCCGAATTCCCGGCGGACGGGACGGTCCCGACCCGGGGTCGGCGTCGGCGCGGCGGCGGTGGGCTGGTCCAGTGTGGTCACGAGTACTCGATCCGATCGCGCCGGCCGACCCGCAGCGACAGCACCGCCACCGAGAGGGTCAGGAAGAACATCACCACGCCGATCGCCGAGGCGTAGCCGAACTTGGTCTCGCTGCCGAAGGCGGTGTCGTACATCCGTACGCCGATCACGTCGGTGGAGAAGTTCGGTCCGCCGTTGGTCATGAGCTGCACGAGGATGAACCCGTCCAGGGCGAAGATGGCCAGGTAGACCCAGGCGACCTGCACGGTGTCCCAGAGCAGCGGCAGGGTGATCCGCCGCAGCGTGGTGAACCGGGACGCGCCGTCGAGCAGCACCGCCTCGTAGATCTCCTTCGGCACGGCCGACATCGCGGCGCCGAACAGGACGACGTAGAAGCCGACGTTGCTCCACACCATCACCGCCAGCACACACCAGAAAGCGGTCGCCGGGTCGCCGAGCCAGGTCGGCGCGGGCAGGCCGACGGCGTGCAGCGCGCTGGTCAACAGCCCCTTGTTGGGGTGGTAGACCTCCTTGAACAGCAGCGCGATGATCACCACGGAGAGCACCTGCGGGAAGAAGTACACGGTGCGGTAGAACGCGCCACCGCGGACCCCGGTGACTCCGGCGCGGCCCCGGCGCCCGCCCAGGGCGAGCATGGTGGCGAAGAAGAGCCCGAACCCGATGGTCAGCACGGGCACCAGGGCCAGCAGGATCGCGTTGTTCTTCAGCGCGTTCCACACGTAGTCGTCGTGCCACAGCGCCGTGAAGTTCGCCAGCCCGACCTGGTTGGCGTCGGCCGAGTAGCCGAGCCAGTCGGTGGTGGAGATCTGGAACGCCTGCAGGTACGGCGAGACGACGAAGAAGACGTACAGCAGCACCGGCGGCACCAGGAACGTGACGATCAGCGGCCACTTGCCATGTTTCACGGTGGACCTCTCCCGGAGTGCGACCGGTGGGGGCGCGCTCGCCCCCACCGGCCGGGCTGTCAAGCCGCTCGCTTGTACTTCTTGATCGAGCTGTCCTGGGCGATCGAGTCGGCGCCCTTCTGGCACTGGTCGAGGAACTCCGCCGGGCCGATCCGGCCGCTGAAGAACTCGCCGCACGCCGCGTCGACGAGGTTGCGCTCCAGCTTGCGGTAGTAGTTGGTGTAGACCCAGTTGAAGCCGTTGGCCCCGGACGCGTCGAGTGCCTTGACCACGGTCTTGAGCCCGTACGGCAGCTCGACGCCCTCGGTGGCGCCGGCGACCACGGTGAGGCTGGCGACCTTCTTGGTGAAGTCCTGCGCGCCCTTGCGCGACAGCATGGTCCGGAAGTACTCCAGACCACCGGCGACGTTGCGGGCCTTGGCCGGCACCATGAACGGCTCGCCCGCGGTGCCCCGGATCGCCTCGAACGGCAGCTTGTCGCCGCTGCCCAGGCTGGGGGTGGGCGCGATGGTCATGTTGAACCCGGCCGGGGTGACGTCCTTCTGCTCGCTCTCCAACCAGGAACCGCAGGAGATGAAGGCGGCCTTGCCCTGGCACCAGGCGGTCTGCGACTGCTTGTGGTCCAGGCCGGGCGAGCCCTCCAGGATGAACTTGTCCTTGACGATCTGGTGCCACGCGTCGGCGGCGGTCCGCATCGAGTCGGACTTCCAGGCGTTCGGCTCCAGGTTGTCGATCGCGGTCGCCACCGACGGCCCGCCGAGCTTGATCGCGGTGGCGATCAGCGGCCAGCTCATGTAGCGCGGGTGCAGGCCCGCGTACGTCCAGGGGGCGATGCCGGCCGCCTTGATCTGCTTGCACTGCGCGATGTGGTCGTCCCAGGTCTTGGCGTACTCCCACTTGCGTTCGGTGAACAGCTTCTCGGAGTACCAGATGCCGTAGGCGGTGTAGGTGTAGTTGAGCACCAGGAACGTGCCGTCGTACGAGCCGACCTCCACCGCGCCGGGCAGCAGGGTGTCCTTGACGGTCTTGCCGGGCACGTCGAGGCTCGGCGCGGCGAGCAGCTCGCCCAGGTCGGCGATGGCGTTCTGGCTGACCAGGCCGTTGAAGTCGATCTGGCTGGCGCCGGAGTTGTTGACCACGTCGGGTGGCGTGCCGTCGACGAAGCGCGGCTGAAGGGTCTTGCTGATCTCCTGGGTGGCGGAGTGCTTGATCTTCGCCTTCGGGTACTTCTCGGTGTACATGGCCTCGTGGGCCTTGGCGTACTCCTCACCGAACCCGCCGCCGAAGATCACCACCTCGAGCGGGGCGTCCTCTTTCACGCCGAGCGGGTTCTCGGCGCTCTTGGTGCCCTGGTAGGTCTCGGCATCGCCCTTGTCACCGCCGCCTGTCGCACAACCGCTCAGCAGACCGGCGGCGGGGGTGGCCAGCAGGCCGGCGGCGGCGCTGCGCCGCAGGATGTCACGCCTGTTCATCAGATCTCCTCGGGTCGGGTCGGGCGGATCGCCGGAAGTGGGGGAAGGCGTCCGCCGCGCGAGGCACGTCGATTCTCTTCAGTTAACGCGTTGCTGCTGAAGAATTTCTACGACAGGCCGGCCCGGACTTCAAGTCCTGACTGTCGAACCGTTATCACCACCGGCCGCCGTCGGTCGCCTAGCCTGAGGTGATGCGCCGTCTGCGCGACCTCGCCGACCGCACCCCGGCCGGACGGGAGCGGTACGTCGACCTGCTCCGCGCGCTCGCTATCACCATGGTCGTTCTCGGACACTGGGGCGTCACGGTGATCGGGCGGGACGCCTCCGGCCAACCCACCGGGCACTCCGCGCTCGGCGACCTGCGCTGGGCGTACCCGCTGACCTGGGTGGCCCAGGTGATGCCCGTGTTCTTCCTGGTCGGTGGCTACGCCAACGCGGCCTCGCTGACCCGGCTGCGCGCCCGGGGTGGCAATGCCGCGGACTGGCTGCTCGACCGCAGTGCCCGACTGGTCCGCCCCACGAGCGCGCTGCTGCTCGTGCTCACCGGGGCGGCGGCGGTGGCCCGGCTGCGCGGCGTCGACCCGACCCGAATTCGCGAGGTGGTCTGGTTCGCCACCATCCCCCTGTGGTTCCTGATCGCCTACCTGGCGGTCGTCGTGCTCACCCCAGCCATGTACGCGCTGCACCGCCGTCTCGGCCTGGCCGTCCCGCTGGTGCTGGTCGCCCTGGTGGGCCTCGGGGACCTGGCCCGGCTGACCGGGTCGGTGGAGCTGAGCTACGGCAGCTACCTGTTCGGCTGGCTGGCCATACACCAGCTCGGCTTCGCCTGGTACGACACCCGCGCCACCCCGCCGACCGCCACCGAGACCACGCCCGCAGCGCCGCCGACCACCGAGACCGCGCCACCGTCAGCCGCCGCCGACGACGCCGGCGGGCCGTCGGCTCCCGACCACCCGGGGGTACGCCGGCGGCGGCTGCCCACCTCCCGGCGGGCCGGGCTGGTGTTCCTGACCAGCGGGCTGGCCGCTCTGCTGCTGCTCACCGGGCCCGGCCCGTGGCCGGTGGCGATGCTGCACGTGCCCGGCGAGCGCCTGGACAACCTCAGCCCGCCCAGCCTCGCGTTGCTGGCCGTCGCCACCGCCCAGCTCGGCCTGATCCTGCTGCTGCGCCGGCCAGCGGAACGCCTGCTGCGCCGCACCGGCCCGTGGCAGCTGGTGATCGGGGTCAACCTGGTGGTGCTGACCATCTTCCTCTGGCACCTGACCGCCGCGATCCTGCTCATCGGGCTGCTCGACACGACCGGGACGCTGCCCACTCCGGCCGCCGGTTCAGGCGCCTGGTGGGCGTGGCGAGTCCCCTGGCTGCTGCTGCTCGCGGCCGTCCTGGCGGTGCTGGTCGCGATCTTCGGCCCGGTCGAGGCGCGCAGCGCCCGGCACCGCACCGCACGGCGGGTCGGCCGGAGCACCACGGCCCGCGCGGCGCTGACCGTGGCCGGCTACATCGCCGTGGTGGTCGCGCTGCTGATCAACAGCACGACCTCGCCGCACGCCCGGGAACCCTTCGGCACACCCGTCGCGGCGCTGCTGGCGTACCTGGCCGGGGCGGGCGTCCTGCGGTTGCTCAGGTCTGGGTGGGGAACCCGAGGTTGACCCCACCGTGGCGCGGGTCCAGCCACCGGCTGGTGACCACCTTGCCCCGGGTGAAGAACCGCACCCCGTCCTCGCCGTGCGCGTGCAGGTCGCCGAAGAGCGACGACTTCCAGCCGCCGAACGAGTGGTACGCCATCGGCACCGGGATCGGCACGTTGATCCCCACCATGCCGACCTCCACCTCGTGCTGGTAGCGCCGGGCCGCGCCGCCGTCGTTGGTGAAGATCGCCGTGCCGTTGCCGTACGGGCTGGCGTTGACCAGCTCCACCGCCTCGTCGTACGAGCCGACCCGGACCACGCTCAGCACCGGCCCGAAGATCTCGTCGGTGTAGATCGACATGTCCGGGGTCACCCGGTCGAACAGGGTCGGGCCGAGCCAGAAGCCGTCCGGGTCGCCGTCGGGCGTCACGTCCCGGCCGTCGACCACCGGCACCGCGCCGGCCGCCACCCCGGCGTCCACGTAGGAGCGCACCTTCGCCGCGTGCGCGGCCGTGACCAACGGACCCATGTCGCAGCCCCGTCGGCCGTCGCCGGTGCGCAGCCCGGTCACCCGGGCGGCGATCCGCTCGACGAGCGCGTCCGCCACCGGCTCCACCGCCACCAGCACCGAGATGGCCATGCACCGCTCCCCCGCCGAGCCGAACCCGGCGTTGACCGCCGCGTCGGCGGCCAGGTCCAGGTCGGCGTCGGGGAGCACCACCATGTGGTTCTTCGCCCCACCGAGCGCCTGCACCCGCTTGCCGGCGGCCGTGCCCCGTTGGTAGACGTACCTGGCGATCGGGGTGGACCCGACGAACGACACCGCGCGCACCTCCGGGTGGTCCAGCAGCGCGTCGACGGCCTCCTTGTCGCCGTTGACCACGTTGAGCACCCCGTCCGGCAGGCCGGCCTCGGCGAACCACTCGGCCAGCAGCAGCGCCGCGCTCGGGTCCTTCTCGCTCGGCTTGAGCACCACCGCGTTGCCGCAGGCCACGGCCACCGGCACGAACCACAGCGGCACCATCACCGGGAAGTTGAACGGCGAGATCACCGCGACCACCCCGAGCGGCTGCCGGATGGTGTACGAGTCGACCTCGGTGGAGACGTTCTCGCTGAACGCGCCGCGCAGCGCCGACGGCAGGCCGCAGGCGTACTCGATGACCTCCAGGCCACGCTGCACCTCGCCGGCGGCGTCGGCGAGCACCTTGCCGTGCTCGGCGGTGATCACCTCGGCGAGCCGGTCCCGCCGCGCGTGCACCAGCTCGCGGAACGCGAACAGCACGGTCGACCGCTTCGCCAGCGACGCGTCGCGCCAGTCGCGGGCCGCGCGGGCGGCGGACCGCACCGCGACGTCGACGTCCGCGGTCGAGGCCAGCTCCACCTCGGCGGTACGCCGACCCGTCGCCGGGTCGAACACGTCACCGCGTCGCTCGGACGTGCCGCCGACCCGCTTGCCGTCGACGAAGTGGCCGATGCTCATGCCGCCACCTCCGCCGACGAACGGATCGCGTCGACCAGGATCGCCAGGCCCTCGCGGGCCTCCTCCTCGGTCAGCGTCAACGGCGGACCCATCCGCAGCACGTTGCCGTAGAGCCCGCCCTTGCCGGCCAGCAGACCGCCGTCGCGGCACGCCTCGAAGACCCGGTTGGTCAGCACCGGATCCGGCTCGCTGCCGCCCGGCCGGACGAACTCGACGCCGAGCATCAGCCCCTTTCCGCGTACCTCGGCGACGCAGTCGAGACCGCCCACGGCGGACCGCAGGCCGTCGGCGAGGATCGCGCCGACGCGGGCCGCGTTGGCCTGGAGGTCGTGCGCGAGGAGGTAGTCGAGCACCGCGTTGCCGGCCGCAGTCGAGATCGGGTTGCCGCCGAAGGTCGAGAAGCTGATCCCCGGCACCGCCTGGAGCACCTCGGCCCGGCCGACCACCCCGGCGAGAGCGAACCCGTTGCCGACACCCTTGGCGAAGGTGAGCAGGTCCGGGGTGACGCCGTGCGCCTGGTAACCCCAGAAGTGCTCCCCGGTACGCCCCCAGCCGGTCTGCACCTCGTCGGCGATGAACAGGATGCCGTGCTCGTCGAGGACCTTCTTCCAGCCGGCGAAGAGCCCGTCCGGCGGGTGCACGAAACCGCCCACGCCCTGGATCGGCTCGGCGATCAGCGCGGCCACGTCACCGGCGGTCTGGGTGGCCAGCACCTCGCGCAGGTCCTCCACCGCCGCGTCGACCTGCTCCTCGGCGCTGAGCCGGGCCAGCAGACCGCGCACCCGGTCACCCGAGTGCAGCCAGGCCACCTGGAGCGGGTTGAGGCCGCTGGCCGACCAGTTGCGGTTGCCGGTGACACCCATCGCCGCGTACGACCGGCCGTGGTAGCTGTTGCGCACCGCCAGGACCTGGTGCGAGCGGCGGTAGTTGGTGGCGACCAGCAGCGCCGCCTCGTTCGCCTCGGTGCCGGAGTTGGTGAAGAACACCCGGGCGTCCGGAATGCCGGAGCGCTGGGCGATCTTCTCGGCCAGCTCCACCTGCTGGCGGATCAGGTAGAGCGTCGAGGTGTGCACGATGCCGGTGGCGAGCTGCCGCTCGACCGCCTCACGGATCTCCGGGATGTCGTACCCGATCATGTTGGTCAGCACGCCGCCGAAGAAGTCCAGGTAGGTGCGGCCCTGCGCGTCGGTGACCCGGCGGCCCGAGCCGGAGACCAGCTCGATCGGCTCGTCGTAGTAGAGGGGCATCCAGGACGGGAGCACGGCCCGGTGGCGGGCCAGCAGGTCGTCGGTCATGGTGGCAACCCTTCAGCGGCGTTCGTGGATACCGCACGCTCCCACCGCCGGCCCGCGCGGACAACTGTCAGGGTGTAGCGCAAGGCCGTTCCGGCCTGACAGCACGTCAACGGTTTCCGAGACAATGCCGCCTCTTCACCGCTGTTTCGCGCGGCGTCAGCGGCCTACCGCCACTCGATCCGCAGCCTCGCCGGGCCCCGTTACCCTGGGTCCGTCCACTGTCGCCGGGGAGGCACGCGGCGACGAGTGGGCCGACGCCCTCCTGCCCCGCTACGGCCGCCTGACGCACCTCATCGCCTGCGAACGGGTCGGGCCCGGGATGGACGGTCGACCCCGCAACATGCGCGGCGAGGACATCGGCGCGCACACGGCCCCCCTGGACCGGCTCTACCGCGCCGGTTCGGCGTTTCGGATCGGCATCGGCGACGGCGGCAACGAACTGGGGATGGGCCTCCTGCCGGCGGAACTCGTCGGCCGGGTGGTCGCCTCGGGCGAGCGGATCCGGTGCGTGGTCGGCGCGGACGCGCTGCTCGTCGGCGGCACCTCCAACTGGGCCGCCGCAGCCCTCGTCGGCGCGCTGTCGCTGCTGCGCCCCGAGGTGCCCGAGCTTCGTACGCTGCTGGAGCCCGCGTGGTCGTCCGACCTGCTGACCGCGATCGTCTCGGCGGGCGCGGTGGACGGGGTACGCCGCCGCCCCACGCGCAGCGTCGACGGCCTCGACTGGCCCGCGTACGCCGAACCGCTCGCCCAGATCGCGGACCTGGTCAGGAGCGCCCGCTAGGCGGGCTCACCGCACGGTGGCTGGCTGGCTCGGCCGCCGGCCGCAGCGGTCTCGACACGCGTCTCGGTGGACTGGCCCGGGCGTCTCCGTGGCGGCGCAGCGGCAGGTGCAGGGCGGTGGCGACCACCGCGAAGGCCGCCCAGCCGCTGCCCAGCGCGACGGCCGACGAGACGTCCTGCAGGTAGTGGTACGCGGTGAGGAAACCGACCAGCGCGAGGCTGTTGCGCGCGAAGTGCCCGCTGAACTCGACCAACTGACGGCGAGCCTCGACGGCGACCAGCACCCCCGAGTACGGGAATGTCACCACCATGCCGCGCAACACCGCGCCGAGCACCGCGGTGAGGATCGCCCCGACGAAGATGACCAGCAACTTGAGCAGCGCCGGCAGACCGTCCGGGCGACCTTCGGCCGGCGTCTCCGCGCGGGAGTCCGCGTCGCCGGCAGCGGCCGGTCCGGCAGCGGCAGCGTCCGCTTCGCCGGCAGCGGCGGCGTCCGCTCCGCCGGCAGCGGTTGCGGGGGCGACCCGCGTACGGGCTCGACGGCGCAGCAGGAGCATGGCCGCCAGCCAGAGCACGAGCGTGGCGCCGAGGGCCTCCTCGAACGGGATGTCGACGGCCAACAGACCTGCGCTCAGCGCCACGTAGACAGCGATCCCCGCGCCGTCGGCGAGCAGGATGGGCCAGCGCAGCCGCTGATGGGTGACCGCCACGGTGACGAAGAAGAGGTTGAGCCCGAGCACGCCGAGCACCTGCGCACCGCCCACCTCGTACGGCGTGCTGACCAGGGCGAGCGTCATCGGCAACGGAAGGCTGTAGACCAGCGCCCGGAGCCGGACCGAGCGGATCACGCTGACCGCCCAGACCACGGCCGTCACCAGCAGGACCGCACTCAGCGTCATGGCTTCCCCGTCTCGGCCGTCAGTCCTGGAAGGTCGCGGCGTTCACGCAGACGTCGAACACGCGGGTGAGGCGCTCGACGTCCGTCCGGTTCACCGAGAACTGGTTCTCGCCGATCTCGCCGTGCGCGGTCATCCGGGCCTCCCAGCAGCTCGACCCGTCCCAGACTGTCAGATTGACGAGGAGCTGTGGACTGACCACACCGAAGGGCAGCAGACCCACCCGCGCCCCGGCCGCGCGCTGCCGCTGCACGAGCGCGGACAGCTCGTCGGTCAGCGTGGCGTAGACGAAGACCCGGGTGATCCGGACGCCCCGTTGCAGGGCCGCGACGTTCGCCTCCCAGTACCGTCGGCCGATCTCGCTGCGCCACCAGCTCAGCTCCCCGCTCACCCGGGGCATCACGTTCGTCAGCGCGTCGAGCCGGTGCACGCAGCCGCGGGTCGCACCGACCAGGTCCTCGTCCTCGTCGCCGCGGCGGATGATCCGCCCCTGCGCGAGCTGCTCGGCCTCCAGCCGGAACTGCTCGTAGCGCCGCTGCGCCTCGGCCGCGACCCGCGTGCCCGCGTGCTGCTCGGCCGCCTCCCGCATGGCCGCGGCCAGCTCAGTGGTGGTGTGGACGAGCCACGGCGGACCGTCCAGCAACGTCCGCAGGTGAAACCGGCGCTCCGCGCGGGCCAGCGAGTCCACCAGCAGCGAGATGGTGATGCCCATCAGGCCGGCCAGCAGCGACTCCACCCCGGAGGCGGCGTTGGTGAGGTCGAGCATGACGCTGAGGGTGATCGACAACGTGATGCCGACCAACGCCACCGGGTCGGTGTGCGCCACCAGACGCGCGAAGCCGTCGGAGGCGCCGCCGCGCTCCCGGGGCCGCCGACGGGCCACGTCACGGACCATCGAACTCCCCCAATCCGCCGGTGCCGCCAGGGTAGACGCCAGCCACAACCCGCCGGCCCCGCCGGACCGGAGCGGTAGCATCCGGCACGTGCAGAGCGCGGATGCGGCCCCGTCGACCGACACGGTCGCCGAGCAGATCACGGCGGACGTCCGGGCCTGGGCCGACTCCACTGCGCTCCGCGGCCTGGTCCGGCACTTCGGCGGCGACTGGCCGACCGGCGACCTCGCCGACGTGCTGCGGTTCCTCGACGACTTCTCCGCCCGGCACTGGGACTTCCGGCAGGGGCGCGAACGCCCGGACGCGCGGGAGCCGACCCTTGACGCGCTCACGTCCAGGCTGGTCCTCGACGCGGCCGCCGCGCTCGGCATGGCGCGTACGGTGCCGCCGGCCCGCCCGGCGTACGCCCACCTGGTCGTGCTGGGCGGCCTGGCGCACGCCTGCGTGCGTCGCGTCGCGTACGCCGCGCACCTGCTGCGCGCCGGCCTGCGGGTGACCGGCGAGGTCGCCGTGCTGGGCAGCTTCCGACCACTGTCCGAGTGGGAACGCGCCACCCTCGCCGACGCGGGCCTGCCCCCGGACGAGACCGAGGTGGACGTGCTGGACACGGCGGTCCGGCAGGTGTTCGGGGTGACCGCCCCGACCGAGCAGGACGGCGTCGACGCCGGCCACCCCCACCACTCCTGGTCGTCGCGGACCTACCGGCCGACGGGCCTGCCACCGGTACGGGTGCTGGCCGCGCCGTCCAGTGAACCCGACCGGCGACGCGCCCACACCGCCGACACCCAGCGGTTCTGGGCCGGACACGTCCGGCTCGCCCCGGGTGACGAGGCGCTGATGGTCACCGCGCCGATCTACGTGCCGTTCCAGCACTGCGACGCGCTACGCACCCTGGCCGTGCCGTACGGCTGCGCCATCGAGACCGTCGGGGTGGACCCGACGCTGGCCGACCTGGCGGTGCTGCCCGAGCAGACCCTCACCCCCGGGCGGTACCTGCAGGAGATCCGCTCGGCCATCCGCTCGTTGCGCGCCCTGCACCACCAGGTCGCCCGGCGGTGACCCGACGATCCGCCAGGCCCTACGCCCCGGCGGTGTCGGCGACGGCCTGGGCGAAGACCTCGGAGCGGTGCTCGAAGTTGCGGAACCGGCCGTAGCTCGGGGCGGCCGGGGACAGCAGCACCACCCCGCCGGCCGGGGTCACCTCCCGGGACAGCCGGACCGCTTCCACCAGGTCGTCGACCAGCTCCGTCCGCACCTTGGGCAGGCCGTCGAGCGCCGCGACGATGCGGGCGCCGCTGTCCGGGATGCCGATCACGGTCAGTTCCCGCTCGGCGAGGTGCTCGGCCAGCGGCGTGTAGTCCAGCCCTCGGTCGGTGCCGCCGACGATCACCGTCAACGGTCGCCCGTCGTACGCGTCGATGGCGTGCATGGCCGCGTACGGGCTGGTGGCCAGGGTGTCGTCGACGAAGGTCAGGCCGGACGGGTCGGTGATCTCGGTGAGCCGGTGGGCCAGCCCCTGGAACTCGGCCACCGCGACGGCCAGGTGGTCCTTGGCGGCCACCACGTCGATGCCGAGCGCGTCGAGCACGGCGAGGGCGACGCACAGGTTGCCCTCGTTGTGCCGGCCCACCAGCGGCAGCACGGCGCGGGGGAAGAGCGGCTGGTCGCTGAGGTGGAACCAGGGGGTGCCGTCCGCGCCGGTGGCGACGTTGGTGGTGTCGGGGCGGCCGGCCCGCACCGCCGGCAGCTCCCCCAGCTCGGCGGCGAGCCGTGGGTCGGCGCCGTTGACCACGATCGTCTGCGGATCGTGGGCGAGCAGGTTGAGCTTGTCGCGGTAGTACTCCCGCTCCCCGCCGTGCGCGTCCAGGTGCTCGGGGAACAGCGCGGTGACCACGGCCACCCGGGGCGAGTCGGTGAGGTCGCTGCACTGGTAGCTCGACAGCTCCAGCACGTACAGCTCCGCGTCGGGCAGGTCGAGGGTCGGCACCCCGATGTTGCCGCCGAAGACGTTCGGGCGGCCCATCGCGGTGAGCAGGTGGCTGATCAGGCTGGAGGTGGTGCTCTTGCCCTTGCTGCCGGTCACCCCGACGGTGCGCGCGGCGTGGTCGGCCATCCACAGGGCGGTGCCCTGGGTGACCGGCACGCCGCGTCGGCGCAGCTCGACCAGCCAGGGATGGGTCTGCGGCACGCCGGGCGAGCGGACCACCACGTCGGCGGCGGCCAGCCGGGCGAAGCCCGCCTCGCCGGTGACCAGCGGGGCCGCCTCGGCCAGCGGCCCGTCCCAGGGCAGTGACAGGAAGTTGGCGCTGTCGTCGACGGCGACCAGCTCGGCGGGGCCGTGCGCGGCGATCGCGGTCACAGCTGCCCGGCCCTCCCGGCCGGTCCCCCAGACGGCGACGGTACGTCCGCGCAGGTCAGACAGGCGCACTGGGCTCTCCTCGGGGTCACGGCGGCGGCAGGGCGGGGGCCGGTCCGGACACGGCCGGACGAACCAGGGCCTAGTATGGCGTGTGCCCAACGAGCAGCTCCGGCGGATGGACGCCTTCACCTTCCCGTCCTACTCGATCGACTTCGCCACCGGCGAGGTGTTGTTCGACTACGCGCTGACCGGCCCGGCCGGTGAGCAACGGTTCACCGAGGTGATCACCCTTCCGTTGCCGGCGCAGCCGCCGTCGGACGAGACCGTGGCCACCCTCGGCCGGGTGCTGGAGGTGCTGCACCTCGTCGCCGGTGTGAGCTACTACAAGGTCGCCGCGCCGCCCCGCCTGGTGCTGCCGGCGCCGCTGGGCGCGGCCACCGTCGACTACGTCACGGCCGTCTACACCAAGGGCCTCGCGGAGTACGCGTACCGCAACCAGTTGCCGCACGTGCTCGAGTTGCGCCCGCAGGTGCCGGCCGGCTCACCGGAGTCGCCGCGCGTCTACGACAACTCCGATCGTCGCCCCCTCTCCGCCGTCGGCGGCGGCAAGGACTCGATCGTGAGCTTGGAGGCGCTGCGCCGCGCCGAACTGGACCCGGTGCCGTTCTCGGTCAACCCGAACCACGTGATCGTCTCGGTCAACGAGGCGTCCGGGCTGACCCCGCTCGCGGCCCGACGGCGCATCGACCCGGTGCTGTTCGACCTGAACGCGGCGGGCGCGCTGAACGGGCACATCCCGGTCACCGCCATCAACTCGCTGATCGCGGTGGCGACGGCGGTGCTGCACGGGCTCGGCCCGGTGGTGATGTCCAACGAGCGCTCGGCGTCCGACCCGAACCTGGTCTGGAACGGCCACGAGATCAACCACCAGTGGTCCAAGGGCGTCGAGGCCGAAGGGCTGCTGCGGGGGGCGCTGGCCGAGCACGCCGGCCTGACCGAACCGTACTTCTCGCTGCTGCGTTCGCTGTCCGAGCTGCACATCGCCCGACTGTTTGCCGAGTTCACCCGGTACGACGACGTGGTGACGAGCTGCAACCAGGCGTTCAAGCTACGCGACGCGTCCGAGCGCTGGTGCCGGGACTGCCCGAAGTGCCGGTTCGTCTTCCTCGCGATGGCGCCGTTCATGCCCCGCGAGCGGGTCACCCACATCTTCGGCGGCGACCTGCTGGCCGACCCGGAGCAGATCCCCGGCTACCGGGAGCTGCTGGGCGTGGACGGGCACAAGCCGTTCGAGTGCGTGGGCGAGGTCGAGGAGTCGGTGGTGGCTCTCGGCCTGCTCGCCGAACAGGACCAGTGGCGCGACGCCCCAGTGATCAAGGCCCTGGTCGAAGCCGTACCGGAAACGGCCTGGTCCGCGGTGGCGACGTCGGACGTCTTCACCCCCGGCGGCCCCAACCACATCCCCCCAACCTACGCAAAAGCCCTAACCTCCCTGTCCTAACCCCCTCCCCTTGCCCCCGTTGATCATGAAGTTATTGCCACTCTCATCGGCGTGTCTTGGCAATAACT
>NZ_JBFAPG010000096.1:0-15982 GCF_040675595.1 Micromonospora sp. NPDC049580 | reverse complement strand
CCGGCCCGGAGCCACCGGCTCCGGGCCCGGGTGCCGTCGTGGTCGGGTCGGACCCGGTCTACGCCGGTCGACCGGCTGCCGGTCGGACGCTTGCCGATGCTCCTGCCTCGTCTCGGGACCCGCTGGTGGGGATCCACTGCCGGCCGACTGAAGCGGACCACTTCGCGTACACCGATATATCTATCTAACCGGAGCTGATGCGGCCGTGCCGGAACAGCTCGAATCGCCGCGGCGCGGGCAACCGCGCAGCGGTGCGAGCGGAAGCACGGCAGCATCGGATGGCCGGAAAGTGCCTGCTGGCCCGGCCCGTGTGGTGGGGGACCAGCCGTCCTGGAGGATGACCATGCGCAATTTCCTCGCGGCGTTCAGCGCCGCCCTGATCCTCGGCGCCGCAGTCGGCAGCGTTCCGGCGGGCGCGTCGGGTGCCTCCCCGCCCGCGTGCCCCCGCGGCCTGCTCTTCTGTGAGGACTTCGAGCGACTGCCTCTCGGAGGGCCCAGCACGTTGAACTGGGGCGTCGACACCCGCCACGGCACGCTCACCGTCGAACGTGCCCGTCGCGGCAACCAGGTGCTGCACATCCACACGGTCGACAACGGACGCGCCTTCCTGCGCGTCGACGACTTCGCCGCGCCCGGCAACCGCTTCTACGGCCGGATGCGTCTGCGCGTCGATGCCTTCCCCACCGCCCCGGACTGGGCGCACTTCACACTTGTGGAAGCGACCGGCACCGGCAGCGCGGAGGTCGTCCGTCCGATCGGTGGCCAGTACGCGCCCACGGTCCCCGGAACCTTCTGGGGTATCGGCGCCGACGGCGGTCCGACCGGCGACTGGACCAACTGGCGGGAGTCCGCCCCGGTCGCCGAGGACACCTGGCAGTGCTTCGAGTGGAAGATCGACGCGGCGGACAACCGCGTCGCGGTGTGGATCGACGGCGTGGCGAACCCGGAGCTGACCGCCTCCACGAGCGACCACGGTGGCAACGACGTTCCCTTCGTCCTGCCGACGGTCGACACGGTGAAGATCGGCTGGCAGCTCTACCAGGGCGGCACGACACCGGGCGAGTTCGACCTCTGGATCGACGACATCGCCCTTTCGAGTAAGCGGCTCGGCTGCTGACCTGTTGCCCTCGGCTGGCTCGGCGGCTCTCGACACATGTTGTCGCGATGCCAGTTCCGATGAGCGTCCCTGCCGGGGTGCGGCTTTGCTACCGCACCCCGGCAGCGGCGTCGCCGGGCGGGTCAGGCCGAGAGGGGAAGCACCAGCTTCCCGACGGTGTGGCCAGTTTCCACGGCCGCCACCGCCTCCACGCGCGGGTCGAAGGTGAACGTGAGTCGCGCCTAGTGCGGAGCGACTGCCTCGGTGGCAGCAGCCGGGGGCGTGAACTGCGGATGAACAGCGTCCGCACGGGTCCAGAAAGCCACGGCGCGCGTCGTAGGCGTTTCCGTAACCCGCTGCTTCGTCGACGACCAGCGCCACAGCCGAATGAGCGCCGCCTGCCTTGGCGTCGGCGACCGGCCCATCGCTGGAACCGGCAGGCGTTCATTGGCAACGGAGCGATTGCCATCCGTTCGTGCGGTAGATCCCGAATTAGCTGCCTGGCCGGCCTATTCCGGTGGTGGTTGGCGGCGGATGACCAGGAGGGCGATGTCGTCGTTAGGGTGCTCCTCCGCGGTCGTGGCCATGATGTGGTCGCACAACGCCTCGGCTGGCCTGGACCGCACAGCGTCGGAGAGGCGCTCGATGCCGGTGTCGATCAGTTCGCTGCGGCGTTCGACCAGTCCGTCGGTGTAAAAGACGAGCGCCGCGCCCGGCGGTAGGTCCACAACGGTGGTGCGGCGGTTGGTTGATGGTCGGCCCACACCGAGTGGCCGGTCTACCGTCAGGTTGACGGGCTGGGTGGGTTGGCCGGGGACAGCCAGCAGCGGCGGTAGATGGCCTGCGGAGGAGAGGTGCACCCGCGTGCCGTCCGGTGCGATCAGGGCGTAGACGGCGGTGGTGAATTTGCCCGCTTCGAAGTGGTGGATCTTGCGGTCGAGGGAGGTCAGTGCCTGGGCGGGATCGTCGGAATCGAGGGCGTAGGCACGTAGCGCGCTGCGGATGCGTCCCATGACGACGGCGGATGGCAGCCCGTGGCCGGAAACGTCGCCGATGACGGCGCCGACCCAGCCGGAGGGCAACGTGAACACGTCGTACCAGTCGCCGCCGATGCCCAGGTCGTGACCGGGTACGTACCGGGCGGCCAAGTCGAGGCCGGGGATGTCGGGTAGCTTGCCTGGTAGCAGGCTGTGTTGCAGGGCCAGCGCTGCCTGCCGGTCGAGGGCCTGCGCTCGGGCCTGTCCTGCGAGGCTGGCACGATCGGCAACGAGCTGCAACAGCTGCACGTCGTCGGGGCCGAACTGGCGCAGGGCCAGGGAACCGACGTGTAGTACGCCGACGAGGTTGCCGTTGGCGAGCATGGGCACGCCCAGCAGGGCTCGTATGCCGGTGGCGAGCAGGATGGGGTTGACTACGTCGTCGGGCGTGACGTTGTGAATCGTGACCGGCGCGCGTGTCGCCGCCACTCGGCCGGCGAAGCCGCGTCCGACCCGGATGCGGAAACCGCGCCGCACTTCCTCCTCCAGGCCCTTGGCCGCTGTCGCGACGAGTTCGCCGGTGTGGTCGTCCAGCAGGAGGATGGTGGCGGTATCGACCTCGAGTAGGTCCCGGACCCGGTCGAGTAGCTCGTCGAGTAACTCGGTGATGTTCAGCCCGGATAGGGCGGCGTCGGTGATCGCCTCGATACGTCGCAGCCGCTCGTCGTTCGTCATCAGCTCGGGATCGGCCACCCAGGCAGCCTAAACGCTGGCACGTCGTCGATGGCACGTCCGGAGGAGAGCAGGAGTATCCCGCCTTTGACGTGGGGTACCTTCTGATGTCACATCGACGCGCTCATCGTCCGGCGAGTCCGTTCTGGAAGGCTGTCCGCCTTCGTGCCACCGGTAAGGTCACCGGCTCCACGTCCGACAGGGAGGGGAAGCAGTGGCTAATCCACCGTTGAACCAGCATGCCCCTGGCGCGGGGAAGGCCTTGTTTTCGTCGTCGTTCACCGTCGTGGATTTGACCCGGGTTCGACACGAGGTGGAGGCAGTCAGTCGCCGGTGCGGCCTCGACCGTGACGAGGTTGAGAACTGGGTTATCGCGGTCAACGAGCTGATGATCAACGTGATTCGGCACGGGGGTGGCAGGGGTGGGCTACGCCTGCTCCTGGAGGGGCAGCTCACCTGTGAAGTCACCGACCAGGGGCCAGGCTTCAACACTGCTCGTTACGTTCCCTGCGCCCAACGCCCGCCTCTGTCCGACGCGGGAGGAATGGGCCTGTGGGTGGTCGGGCGAATGGCCGACTACGTCCTCGTCGACAGCGGGCCCGCAGGCACCACCATCCGCATCGCGGCACGCACCCGCGACACTCTCAGATAGCGTTGCCGGCCCGGGGCCTGAGGTTGTCCCTGCTGCTGCACGGGGTGCCGCACCTAGCGCGCGAGGTACACCAGGCAACCGACCACGTGGCGGACGGGTGTTCGTACGGCGGATCACCGGCGGCGGCGGGCCATCCACTGCCAGATGTGGGTGCCGTTGCGGCTCGGGTCGTTGCGGGCCACGTAGATCCAGGACCAGTGACCGGGGAACTGGTAGCCGTTC
Source organism: Micromonospora sp. NPDC049580 (assembly GCF_040675595.1). Classification (NCBI taxonomy): domain Bacteria; kingdom Bacillati; phylum Actinomycetota; class Actinomycetes; order Micromonosporales; family Micromonosporaceae; genus Micromonospora; species Micromonospora sp. NPDC049580. Next base: position 12,303 of record NZ_JBFAPG010000096.1, on the reverse strand, counting down.
CAGACGACGTGGTCGTACAGGGTGATCAGTGATCCGCCGATGAGGTCGTGGGCGTGGATCGTGTTGGTCTCGGGTGGCACGGTGTCGTCGTCGCGCGAGGCGACCAGCCAGGTCGGGGTGTGGATCCTCGACAGCTCCGCGTCGGTGATCAGCGGCGGGCCCTCCCCGCCGAGCGGCTCGACGACCCCGCAGATCGGCACCGACGCGGCGAACAGGTCGGGATAGGCGACGGTCATCTCCAGGGACATGTAGCCGCCGTTGCTGCAGCCGACCACGTAGATCCGGTCGGGGTCGACCCGCTCGCGGCGTACGAGGTCCTGGACGATCTCACGGATCAGCGGGGCGAACCGGGGGCCGTCCTCCATCCAGTAGGAGGTGCTCTGCGGAGCGACGACGTACGCGCCGGAGAAGATCCGTTGAGCCTCCGGCGTGGCAAAGCCCAGCGCGCCGCGGTTGGCGCGCAGCGTGGTCTCGTTGTCGTAGTAGTCGTCGGGCAGCGAGGCGCCCTCGCCGCCGCCGTGCAGCCAGAGGATCAGTGGCAGCCGACCGTGCCGGGGCGATCGCTTGGGGGAGTACAACCGGTACTTCAGGCCCGAGCCCGAGACGTGGTGGCTGAAGGCGTCCACCTCGGGGTTCGACAGCCGCCCCTGCACGAAGCGGGTGATGGTGACCGGCGGGCCGTGTCGCCGGACGAGCGGGGTGTTCTGCGTGATGGTGTAGACGAGGTCCAGTCGGACGTTACGGCCCCTGCTCACGATGTAGCCGAGGGTGCCACCGCCGAGTTGACCTTCGGCGGTGCTGAGCTCCAGCACGACGTTCCCGTGCCGGTCGAGCCGGGCCGCGGTCACCGTGCGGTCCAGGTCGTACTCGCTGAAGATCAGGTCACCGGGAGCGATCGGGATCGGGCTGGTGGCCTTGGCATGCACGGTGAACGTGCCGGGGGTGAGCCCGGCGGGGTCGATCGGCCCGAGCCCGCTGGTGTCGAGGGTGACCGAGGTGACCTGCTCACCGCCGTCGAGCGTTCTCGCGTCGAGGGTGAAGCTCACGCTGGCGCTGGGGTGGCCACCGGCGTGGGCGGCGGGGCCGGGCAGCGCCAGGCCGATGGCCGCACCGGCGCCACCTGCCAGGACGCTGCGGCGAGTGACAGACGTGGACATGTGGCCCCCGTACCTATGTGTAGACGTTTGTCGATGAAATCCCAACGTAACGCCGCGGAGATCCGCTGGCAACCGCTGTCGCTGAGGGCGACCAGGGCGCCCGAGGTGGTTGGAGCTGCGTTCGACGTGCTCACTGGCGGTCGTGCCGCGCGCCATCGACCCGCGGTGCCGCCGTGCCGGTTTCCGTCGTGATAGGCGGCGAAACGTCGGCATTGGCGCGTGGTGAACGACGGCTATCCGGAACGGGGCTCCTGCGTCGATCATTGCCCGGAGATAGACATGAGTCACTCTCACCTCCTGGTGTAACGCCCGGGCGCGGAGGGCGAGACGTCGGCACCGGAAGCCGGGCGTACCGAACGGCCCGACTCCGCGTCCCCGGAGGATCGCCATGCCTCGTCCCGCTCTCCGTAACCGGCTCGCGGCGTTCACCGCCGCCGCCCTGACCGCGAGCGTCCTGACGGTGACCCCGCCCTCACCGGCGCTCGCCGCCAGCACGTTCGCCGCCAACGACTACTGCCTCGGCCAGTGCGCCGACATCCTGCCCCCTGGGGAGAACGGCAACGCCACGCTGGTCGCCATCCTGGCGCACCAGGCGCTCGGCACCCGCCCGGCGCACTCCAGCGACCAGCTCGACGAGTACGCGAACCTGGTCTACAACTACGCCGGGCTGACCGACGAGCAGATCGCCCACTTCTACAACGACGCCTCGTTCGGCGTCCCGGCCGCGCAGGTGGAGAGCACCGTCTCGCCGCGCGCGGACGTCACCATCGTGCGGGACAAGGCCACCGGCGTCCCGCACGTCACCGGCACCACCCGCGCCGGCACGATGTTCGGCGCGGGCTACGCCGGGGCCCAGGACCGGCTCTGGGTGATGGATCTGCTGCGCCACGCCGGTCGCGGCACGCTCACCTCGTTCGCCGGCGGCGCGCCCGGCAACCGGGAACTGGAGCAGAGCATCTGGGCCAACTCGCCCTACTCCGAGGCGGACCTCCAGGCCCAGGTGGACGCGCTGCGCACCAAGGGCGCCCGGGGTCAGCAGCTCTACACCGACGTGGTCGACTACATCGCCGGTATCAACGCCTACGTCGACAAGTCGATCGCCGACGACAACTACCCGGGCGAGTACGTGCTCGCGGGCGCCGGCAAGCCGACGCACTTCACCATGACCGACCTGATCGCCACCGCCGGTGTGGTCGGCGGGCTCTTCGGCGGGGGAGGGGGCAGCGAGATCCAGTCCGCGCTGGTCCGGGTGGCCGCCCGGGCGAAGTACGGCACCACCGAGGGGGACCGGGTCTGGGCGGCGTTCCGGTCGCAGAACGACCCGGAGACCGTACTCACCCTGCACGACGGGCAGAGCTTCCCGTACGGGGCGACGCCGCCGGGCGCGACCAGCGCGGTGCTCCCCGACGCCGGCACGGTGGTCGCCGAGCCCCTCGCCTACGACGCCAGCGGCGGGGCCGCCGCCCGCACCGGCGCCAGCACCGCCACCCAGGGGCTGCTCGGCGGCGTGTCCAACCTGCGGGCGCACGGCATGTCCAACGCGGTAGTGGTCTCCGGGCGGCACACCACCACCGGCAACCCGGTCGCCGTGTTCGGGCCGCAGACCGGCTACTTCGCGCCGCAGTTGCTGATGCTCCAGGAGCTGCAGGGCCCGGGAATCAGCGCGCGCGGCGCCGCGTTCGCCGGGCTCAACCTCTACGTGCTGCTCGGCCGGGGCCAGGACTACGCGTGGAGCGCGACCTCCGCCGCACAGGACCTCACCGACACGTACGCGGTGCCGCTGTGCACCACCGACGGCAGCGCCCCGACGCTGCGCACCAACCGCTACCTCTACCACGGGCAGTGCCTCGCCATGGAGGCGCTGGAGAAGCGCAACTCCTGGTCCCCGACGCTTGCCGACTCCACCCCGGCCGGGTCGTACACCCTGCGCGCGCTGCGCACCAAGTACGGGCTGGTCGCGTACCGGGGGCTGGTGAACGGGCAGCCGACCGCGTTCACCAAACTGCGTTCCACCTACCGGCACGAGGCCGACTCGGCGATCGGCTTCCAGGCCTACAACGACCCGTCGGCGATGGGCAGCGCGGCGGCGTTCCAGGCGTCCGCGGCCAGCGTCGGGTACGCGTTCAACTGGTTCTACGTCAACTCGACCGAGGCGGCGTACTTCAACTCCGGCTCGAACCCGGTCCGTCCGGCCACCGCCGACCCGAACCTGCCCACCAAGGCCGAACCGGCGTACGAGTGGGCCGGCTGGAACCCGGACACCAACGACGCCAGCTACACCCCGGCGGCGGCCCACCCGCAGTCGGTCAACCAGGACTACTACGTGAGCTGGAACAACAAGCAGGCGCGGGACTTCGGGGCCGCGGACGGCAACTTCAGTTTCGGCTCCGTACACCGGGCTCAGTTGCTCGACGGTCCGGTGCGCGCCGCGATCGCCCAGCGCAAGCTCGGGCGCGCCGACGTCGTCAAGATCATGGCGGACGCGGCGGTGACCGACCTGCGGGGCCAGCAGGTTCTCGGCGACCTGCTGCGGGTGCTGGACAGCACGCCGGTCACGGATCCGGCGCTTGCCGACGCGGTGGGCAAGCTGCGGGCCTGGCAGCAGGCCGGCACCCGGCGGGTGGAGACGTCCCCCGGCTCCAAGGTCTACCAGCACGCCGACGCGATCCGGATCTTCGACGCCTGGTGGCCGCTGCTGGCCTCGGCGGAGTTCCGCCCCGGCCTCGGGCCGGACCTCTACGCCGCGCTTGTCGACGCCATCGAGGTGAACGAGGCGCCGTCGGGCGGCCAGAATGGCGCGCGCGACGGCACGGCGAGCTGGGCCCTGCAGGGGCAGGCGCACAAGGGCTCGTCGTTCCAGTACGGCTGGTGGGGCTACGTCGACAAGGACCTGCGCACCGTCCTCGGCGAGCCGGTGGCCGGTGGGCTGGGCCGCACGTACTGCGGCAACGGCAACCTCGGCACGTGCCGGCAGGCCCTGCTCGACGCGCTCGGCCAGGCCGCCGCGGTGCCGGCCACCACCGTCTACCCCGGAGACAAGTCCTGTGGGGCCGGCGACCAGTGGTGCGCCGACTCGATCGCCCAGTCCGGGCTCGGCGGCATCACCCACCCCCTGATCGCCTGGCAGAACCGTCCCACCTACCAGCAGGTCGTCTCGTTCCCGGCACGTCGGGGCGACGACGTCGCGAACCTGGCGCAGGGTCGTCCGGCCACCGCGTCGAGCACCCAGTTCCTGACCAGCTACACCCCGGACAAGGCGGTCGACGGCAGCCTCGGCAGCCGGTGGGCCAGCAGTTACAACGACAACCAGTGGCTGCGGGTCGACCTCGGCGCGGCCCGCACCGTCAGCCGGACGGTGCTGCGGTGGGAGTCCGCGTACGCCACCTCGTACCGGATCGAGGTCTCCGGCGACGGCAGTTCCTGGACGCCGGTGTTCGCCACCACCACCGGCAACGGCGGCGTCGACAACGTCACCTTCGCCCCGGTCACCGCCCGCTACGTGCGGGTGTACGGGGTAAAGCGGGCCACCTCGTACGGCTTCTCGCTCTACGAATTCGAGCTGTACGGGAAGTGATGTCGCCCGGAGGGGCGGCGGGGATCACCCGCCGCTCCTCCGGACGTGCCCGTCGACGAACTGGTTGCACCAGCGGGCGGCTCATCGCCGGCCGCTCGTGCTGGTGGCGCCGGAGGAGTGGCTGCCGCGCCGGCAGGTCACCTCGAGCGAGCTGCCGAGGTGACCTGCCGCGCGCGGGTCAGGCGACAGTGCCGTGGACCTCCAGCTCCCACAGCGAGTAGCCGTACGCGGGCAGGGCCCGTTGGGTGCCCTGGACACGCAGGTAACGACCGGTGGCCGAGATGGCGATGTCATCCACGCCGCCGTCGCCGGTGGTCGTGGTGTGCACCGGTGACCAGGTGACGTTGTCCGGGGAGACCTGGACCTGGTACGCCCGCGCGTACGCCGCCTCCCAGGTCAGCCGTACCCGGTTGATGGCGGACGTGGCCCCGAGGTCGACGGTGATCCACTGCGGGTCGGCGTACGCGCTGCCCCAGCGGGTGGTGGCGTTGCCGTCCACGGCGTTGGCCGCCACGTGCGTGCTGCCCGGCTCCACGCTGGACGCGGTGACCGGCCGGCCCCGGGACAGCAGGGTGCCACCGGCGGCGGTGCCGTAGACGTTGACGTCCCACAGCGAGTAGCCCCACTGGGTGGCCCGCTGGGTGCCGTACACCCGCAGGTAGCGGCCGGTGCCGGTGACCGTGAGGTCGTCGACGCCGCCATCTCCGGTGGTCGTGGTGTGCACCGGTGACCAGGTGACGTTGTCCGGGGAGACCTGGACCTGGTACGCCCGCGCGTGGGCGGTCTCCCAGGCCAGCCGCACCCGGTTGATCGCGTACGTGGCCCCCAGGTCGACGGTGATCCACTGTGGGTCGGCGTACGCGCTGCCCCAGCGGGTGGTGGCGTTGCCGTCCACGGCGTTGGCCGCCACGTGCGCGCTGCCCGGCTCGACACTGGACGCCGTCACCGGCCGGCCCCGGGCCAGGTCGGTGACGGGTGGCTCGCTCGGCCCGTCCGTCCTGATCCGCACGTTGCGGTAGTTGATGTCCATGCCGGCGCCGTCGTTCTGCACCCCGAGGTAGCCGTTGGCGATGGCCCGGCTGCTGACGTAATCATTGATCTTGATTCCGTTGAGCCAGATCTCGACCCGCTGACCGTGCACGCCGATCTCGTAGGTGTTCCAGGAGCCGGGTGGGTTGAGCGCCGCCGCACGGGCGGCCTGGTTGGGTGCCTGGAGGCTGTAGACGCTGCCGGTGGTGCGCGTCGGGTCGCCGTCGGTGGCGTCGATCTGGATCTCGTGACCGGCGTTGACCGGGCCCCACGGGTCGCCCTGCGGATCGGGGAATCCGATGAAGACCCCGCCGTTGTCGTCGCCCGGCATCATCCAGTCGACCTTGAGCGAGTAGTTGGCGAACGTGCGCACCGGGTACCAGAGCAACCCCATTCCGCCGTTCGACGTGAGGGTGCCGTCGGCCAGGGTGAAGCCGCCCGGCCCGGCCTGCCGCCACTGCCCGAGGCTGGCCTGGGTGCCGTCGAACAGCGGGGTGTAGCCGGGCTCCGGCCGGCAGTCCGCCGCCACCGCGCCGGCCGCCACCTGAATGCCGCCGAGCAGCATGCGGGTGAAGTTCGGATCGGTGTAGCTCTGCTCGGTGTGGCCGAGGCCCGTGTACCAGGAGCGTCCGCCGCCGTAGCTGTGGCACCAGGTGATCGGGTGGTCGCCACCCATCGACCCACCGGAGTACGACGACTCGTCGAGGCTGGCCAGCACCTTGACCGCCGAGCGGGGGTTGGCCCGGTAGTTGTACCACTCGTCGGTGCGGGTCCAGGTCGGCGGCAGGTGTGCGGTGGAGGCGTTGGCCCGGTCCTCGACCCGGACGGTCGCCTGCTGGTTGGCCGGGTGCGAGGCGAAGTACGCCCCGACCAGGCCGCCGTACCACGGCCAGTCGTACTCGGTGTCGGCGGCGGCGTGCACCCCGACGAAGCCACCGCCAGCGGCGATGTACGCCTCGAACGCGCCCTGCTGGGTGGCGTCGAGCACGTCGCCGGTGGTGCTGAGGAAGACCACCGCCTGGTACTGGGCGAGGTTGGCCGTGGTGAAGGTGGCCGCGTCCTCGGTGGCGGTGACGGTGAAGCCGTTCGCCGTACCGAGCTGTTGGATGGCGGCGATGCCGTTCGGGATGGAGGAGTGCCGGAAGCCGGCGGTCTTGGAGAAGACCAGGACCTTGCTCAGCGGTGCGGCCTCGGCCGGGGTCGGTGCCACGGCCGTCGCGCCGGTGGCGACGGTGAGCCCGGCGACCACGGCGGCGGCAACGGCGGCGATGAGGCGTCTGCGCATGGGGGCTCCTTGCGGGAGAGCGGGCGGACGGGTCACGGCAGGGTCCAGTTCTGCGCGGAGGTGCCGTTGCAGTCGTAGATCTGCAGCTGCCGCCCGTTGGTGGGGGTGGAGGCGGGGATGTCGAGGCACCGGTTGGCCTGCGGATTGCGCAGACTGCCCGCGGTGCCGGTCACCCACTGCTGGGCCCCGGTGCCGTTGCAGGTCCACAGGTGGATCGGGGTGCCGTTGGTGGTGCCGCTGGACTTCACGTCCAGGCACTTGCCCAGGCTGCGGATGGTGCCGTCGCCGGGCAGCGTCCACTGCTGGTTGGTCGCGCCGGCGATGCAGTCCCACATCTGGACGCTGGTGCCGTCGGCGGTCGCGCCGGCGTTGACGTCGACGCACTTGCCCATTCCCCGGATCGGGCCGGTGCGGGGGCCGCTCGCCGGGGTGCTCACCCCGGCTCCGGTGAACGTGTAGCTGTCCAGGTCGAGCAGGGCTCCTCCAGTGCCGCCGGTGAACACGACGTACAGGTCGTGGGTGTTGTCGTCGGGCCTGGTGACCGGCGCGCTGATCTCGGTGTAGTTGTCCCAGCCGCCGGTGTTGGGCACGGTGACCCGGGCGATCTCGGGACCGGTCGGCGAGTCGTACCGGAAGGAGGCGACGTTGCCGGCCTTGTCCGAGGAGACCCGGGCCCGGATGCCGGTGATGCCCTTGAGGCTCACCGCGTGGTGCCGGACGTACTCGCCGTTCTGGATGTCACCGAGCCGCCGGCCGCCCTCGGCGCCTCCCGCGTTGATGACCTGGGGCCCGTGCAACGAGACGTAGTGCTCGGCCTGCCACTGCTTGGGCCAGAGGGTGACGTCCTTCTCGGCGGTGAGCGGCACGGTGCCGGCCGCGCCCCGGTCGGTGTAACCGGCCCGCAGCAGGAAGAAGAGCACCGAGTCCGGCCCGGCGTGCACCGGTCCGGTGTTGACGGTGAAGCCGCAGCCGGTGCCCTGGCCCTCCTCGTGCGCGTGCTCCTGGTGGCCGAGTGCCGCCCGGATCGTCACGTTCGCGCAGGGGATCGTGCCGTCCTGGGCGTCGGCGGCGGTGGCGGTGGCGGTCAGGTTCTCGTCCCAGGAGAACAGTCCGCCGTTGGGAATGCCGTTGAGGGCGACGGTGGGCCGGGTGTTGCCCACGACGACGGTCACCTGGGTGGTGCCGGACCGGCCGGTGCCGTCGGAGACCGTGAGCCGGGCGCGCTTGTCGCCGTTGCTGGCGTACGTGTAGGTCGGGTTCGCGGCGGTGGAGTCGACGGTGCCGTTGCTGTCGAAGTCCCACGCGTAGGTCAGCGGGTCGCCGTCCGGGTCGGTGCTGCCGGCGCTGGAGAAGCTGACCGTCAGCGGGCTCAGGCCGTTGTCCGGGGTGGCCGACGCGACAGCGGTCGGAGACCGGCCACCGGCGACGTAGTTGATTTTGTAGAGGCCGGCGGCGGCATCGCCGGAGAAGTAGCCGTTGCCGTACTCCAGCAGGTAGAGAGACCCGTCCGGCCCGAACTCCATGTCGATCGGGTGGACGAACGACATGCCGGCCAGCACCGGCTCGATGACGGTCGGGTTGCCGGTACGCGCGTTGCCGTTGTCGAACTGGACCTCCTTGATCCAGTTACGGCAGTACTCGGTGATGACCAGCTTGTTGTCGTAGTACTGCGGCCACTTCACGTCCGAGGCCAGGTTGGGGTCGTAGTGGTAGACCTCGGCGTGGTTGGGCGAGCCGCAGCCGCCCGGGCTGTCCAGGGCCGGCCACTCCCGGCTGCCGCCGTGCTGCTCCCAGACCAGCGCGCCCCGGGTCGGCGGCAACTGCGCAAGACCGGTGTTGCGCGGCGAGTTGTTCACCGGGCCGGTGCTGCCACCGCACGGGAACCAGCCGCGCGGTGAGTTGGTGGCGAAGTCCCAGTCGTTGTAGGCGACGTTGGGGCCGCCGCAGTACGGCCATCCGTGGTTGCCCGGCGCGGTGGCCCGGTTCCACTCGTCGTACGCCGCCGGCCCGCGGTTGGCGATCGTCGCTCCGGCGTCCGGCCCGACCTCGCCCCAGTAGAGCGTGTTGCTGCTCTTGCGGTCCACCCACAGGCGGTACGGGTTGCGCACCCCCATCACGTAGATTTCCGCACGGGTGCCGCTGGTGCCCGCGGCGAAGAGGTTGCCCGTCGGAACGGTGTACGTGCCGTTGTCCTCCGGGTGGATGCGGTTGATCTTGCCGCGGAGGTCGTTGGTGTTGCCCGAGGTCCGCTGCGCGTCGTACTGGGCGTCGCGGCTTGTCCGCTCGTCGATCGGCGCCATGCCCGCCGAGTCTCCACCGGAGTTGGTGTTGTCGCCGACGGCGAAGTAGAGGTTCTCGTTGCTGTCCCACGTCATCGAGCCCGCCGAGTGGCAGCAGAGCCGGCGCTCGGTCGGCCACTCGATCAGCCGGGTCTCACTCGCCGGGTCGAGCACCAGCGCGCTCGGGTTGAAGGTGAACCGCGAGATGCGGTTGACCAGCGGCGTCGTGGCCGGCGAGTAGAACAGGTACACCCAGCGGTTCGTGGCGAACCTAGGGTGCGCGGTGATGCCGATCAGGCCGTCCTCGAATCGGGCGTCCAGTTGCAGGGTCAGCGCGACAGTCGTGGTGCGGGTGGCCGGGTTGTAGAGACGTACCTGCCCGCCGCCGGAACTGGTGCCCCGGTTGATGTAGAGCACCTTGGCGTCGGGCAGGACGGACAGTTCGATCGGCTCTCCCATGGAGAGCCCACCGTCGAGCTTGACCTTCTCGAACTGGGTGGTCGCGGGTGGCGCCGCGGCCGCTGGCGGTGCGGCGACGGTGACCGCCACCAGGATCGGCAGGAGGCTGGCGAGAATGGCCAGGACAACGGCCGCGGTGAGGCGCGGACGTGGTGTGAGCATGGCGTACTCCGGGGTCGGGGTGGGCTGGACGGTCGGGCACGCGCGCACCGGTGGGTGCGCGTACGCCAGGGCGGATGGACAAAGCCGGGCCGCCGACGCCAGGCTCGATGGGGCGACGCCGGCCGGCGGGCCCATCGCGGACCCGCCAGCTCGCCGTCAGAGGGCGATCAGGTCGAACGTTCCCGGGGGCCGGTCGCGTGCCGGTTCACGTCCCGGCGCTGGTGCCGAAAGCGGCGTCCGTGGTTGCCGTGGAGGCTGGTCCGGCCGGTTCGGCGGCGACGACACCAGCGGCGAACGGGACAGCGAGCGCGATTCGTAGCGGCGTCGTCATCGTCATCGACACGATCTCCTCTGGATCGTCGTGCGGATGTCTCACACCCCGGGGAGAGCCCCGGTCTGCCCACGTCCGCCGAAACGGGGGCGATGTGAGATGGCGCGGATCGTTGTCACGCGCCGGGTTCCGGCGAGATGAACATCGACCTGCATCGTTGACTTGCAGTTAACATCGGCCATCTTCGAGGGTCAATCCCGCGGAGGGAGGATTGAAGCACCGCCGGACTGCGGTGACCGCCCGGTCAGGTCGTGGACCGGCCGTCACCGTCCGGGTTCGCGGAGGGCCGCGGGTAGCCGAGTTCGTACGAGATCTGGTTGGCGGTCTCCAGAAGGAGCGGAACGTTGCTCTTCAGCTGGTCGAGGCTTGCGATCACCTCGATCGCCGTGATCGAGGCGGCGGCGATGACCTGACCTCGCGAATCCCTGATCGGCGCGGCCACGCACATCACGTAGGCGTCGTGCTCGCCGTTGTCCACGGCCCAGCCGCGTTCGTGGATGCGGGCGAGTTCAGCTTCGAGGGCGTCGTGGTCGGTGAAGGTGGTCGCGGTGAATCTCTCGAAGACGACGTGGGAGAGGAGACGGTCGCGTTCCTCCCGAGGTAGGTAGGCCAGGATCGTCTTTCCCACCGCGCTCGCATAGATGGACACCGCGCGCCCGATCCGCGAGGGCAGCTTGACGGCGTCGAACGCCGGACTGTCCACCTTGTCGATATAGATGATCTCGTCGCCGGTCAGCTGTGCCAGGTGCACGGTGTGGCCGGTCTCGCGTTGCAGCGCCCGGAGGTGCGCGGCGGCGGGCTGGCGCAGGTCCATCGAGCCCAGTGCGAGTTCGGACAACTCGATGAGTCCACTGCCGAGCACGTAGGTGCCCGCCCCGGTCCGGCGGACGAAGCGCGCCGATTCCAGTGTCTGCAGGATCCGCAGGGCCGTGGACTTGTGGACGCCGAGCACGTCCGCAGCCTCGGTAAGGGACAGCGGGTGCTCGGCCGACCGACGGATGAGGTCGATCGCGCGGCGAATCGATTGCGCCAAGGCTCTGTCTCCCCTCGGGGCGACGGTACGACACCGTCGCTGCCATTGCACAATACGCAATGAAGTTGGCGTCATGCGCAACCGCCTCTTGACACCGTTGCACATGTCGCTACGATCGTTGCAATTTAATTCCCTCGATGCCAACTCGTACCACTGGAGTAGCGATGGGTAAGCAGCGCGCGCACGCCGGCGGGATCGCGGAGAGCGGCTCATGACGGTCCCACGGCCCCGCGCAGGCGCCGCCGGCGCGGACTGGGTCGGGTCCGCCGCCGAGGCGTTGCCGGACGATGCGGACGCTGTTCTGATCGGCCGGATCTGGGACCCGTCCGTCGACGGCCCCACGCCCGTGGCCGTCCGCAACGGCGAGGTCATCGACCTCAGCCACCGGTTCCCGACCGTACGGGACATCTGCGAGCTGCCCGACCCCGCCGCGACCGTGGCCGGGCTCGACGGGGCGCGGGTGGGCGACTTCGGGGAGATCCTGGCCAACACGGCGGCCGCGACCCGGGACCCTGGCCGGCCCTGGCTGCTCGCCCCGGTGGACCTCCAGGCGCTCAAGGCCGCGGGCGTGACCTTCCCCATCTCGATGATCGAACGCGTCATCGAGGAGCGGGCACGGGGAGACCTGGCGCTCGCGGCGGACATCCGGCAACGGATGTTCGCCGACATCGGTGTCGACCTGCACAACCTGGAGGCGGGCTCGGCCGAGGCGGACCGGCTCAAGAGCCTGCTGGTCGCCGAGGGCATGTGGAGCCAGTACCTGGAGGTGGGGATCGGCCCGGACGCCGAGATCTTCACCAAGGGGCAGATCCTCTCCGCCGTCGGCACCGGCGTTCCGGTCGGCGTGCTCGCCGCGTCGACCTGGAACAACCCGGAACCCGAGATCACCCTCATCGTCCAGTCCAGCGGCCGGATCGTCGGCGCCACCCTCGGCAACGACGTGAACCTGCGCGACATCGAGGGCCGCTCGGCGCTCCTGCTTCCGCTGGCGAAG
>NZ_JBFAPG010000095.1:0-15991 GCF_040675595.1 Micromonospora sp. NPDC049580 | reverse complement strand
TCTCACTCGGATTCGGCGAGGATCGCGTACAGCTTGCGCCGGGGCCGTCGGAGACTGTCGTCTGGCCGAGCGATCAGGCGGTCTCGGTGATCGGGCGGTCGACCCAGCTCATCATGCCGCGCAGCTTCTTGCCGGTCTCCTCGATCGGGTGCGCCGCACCCTCGGCCTGCCACTTCTTGAAGTTCGGCCGGCCGGCCTCGTCCTCGGCGACCCACTCGCGAGCGAACTCGCCGGACTGGATCTCGCCCAGGATCTTGCGCATCTCGTCCTTGACCCGGGAGTCGATGATGCGCGGGCCACGGGACAGGTCGCCGTACTCGGCGGTGTCGGAGATGCTGTACCGCATCTTCGCGATGCCGCCCTCGTACATGAGGTCGACGATCAGCTTCAGCTCGTGCAGGCACTCGAAGTAGGCCACCTCGGGGGCGTAACCGGCCTCGGTGAGCACCTCGAAGCCGGTCTGCACCAGGGCCGCCGCACCGCCGCAGAGCACCGCCTGCTCGCCGAAGAGGTCGGTCTCGGTCTCCTCGGTGAAGGTGGTCTTGATCGCGCCGGCCCGGGTGCCACCGATCCCCTTGGCGTACGCGAGGGCGAGCGCGAGCGCGTTGCCGCTGGCGTCCTGCTCGACGGCGACGAGGCAGGGCACGCCCTTGCCGTCGGCGTACTGGCGGCGGACCAGGTGACCCGGGCCCTTCGGTGCGACCATCGCCACGTCCACCTCGGCCGGGGGCTTGATCAGGCCGTACCGGATGTTGAAGCCGTGACCGAAGAAGAGCGCCTTGCCCGGGGCGAGGTGCGGCTCGATCGACTCGGTGTAGAGCTTGCGCTGGGCGGTGTCCGGCGCCAGCACCATGATCACGTCGGCCTCGGCGGCGGCCTGTGCCGGCGTGAGCACCCGCAGGCCCTGCTCCTCGGCCTTGGGACGACTCTTCGAGCCCTCCGGCAGACCGATCACCACGTCGACGCCCGAGTCCCGCAGCGACAGCGCGTGGGCGTGACCCTGGCTGCCGTAGCCGATCACCGCGACCTTCCTGGCCTGGATCAGGCCGAGGTCGGCATCATCGTCGTAGTACACCTCAACGCTCATGAGAAACTTCCCTTTCGTACGACGGCCTGAGTGGCCCGTCGTGGTCTGTGCGGATGGGTCAGGCGGCGCGCAGCGCGGGGCCGGCGGTGATCGAACGCGAGCCGCGCCCGATGGCCACCAGCCCGGACTGGACCATTTCCTTGATGCCGAAGGCCTCGAGGTCGCGCAGCAGCGCGTCGAGCTTGTCCGGTGTGCCGGTGGCCTCGATGGTCAGCGTGTCCGGTGCGACGTCGACCACCCGGGCACGGAACAGGTTGACCGTCTCCAGCACCTGCGACCGCGCGGACCGGTCGGCGCGAACCTTCACCAGCAGCAGCTCGCGGGCAACCGAGACCTGCGGATCCAGCTCAACGATCTTGAGCACGTTGACCAGCTTGTTCAGCTGCTTGGTGACCTGCTCCAGCGGGGACGACTCCGCGTTGACCACGATGGTGATCCGGGAGACGTCCGGGTTCTCGGTCTCGCCGACGGCGAGGCTGTCGATGTTGAACCCGCGCCGGGAGAACAGGCCGGAGACGCGGGCGAGCACGCCGGGCTTGTTCTCCACCAGCACGGACAGGGTGTGCATCGTCATTAAATGTCATCCTCGTCGAAGACCGGGCGGACGCCACGGGCGAACATGATCTCGTCGTTGCTGGTGCCGGCGGCGACCATCGGCCAGACCATCGCGTCCTTGCCGACCACGAAGTCGATCACCACGGGCGCGTCGTTGATCTCCATGGCGGCGGCGATGGTCTTGTCCACGTCAGCCGCGCTCTCGCACCGCAGCCCGACGCAGCCCAGGGCCTCGGCGAGCTTGACGAAGTCCGGAATGCGGTGCTTGTGGGTGCCGAGCTCGGTGTTGGAGTAGCGCTCGTTGTAGAAGAGCGTCTGCCACTGTCGGACCATGCCGAGATTGCCGTTGTTGATGACAGCGATCTTGACCGGGATGCCCTCCAACGCGCAGGTGGCCAACTCCTGGTTGGTCATCTGGAAGCAGCCGTCCCCGTCCACCGCCCAGACCACCGTGTCCGGCTTGCCGACCTTGGCGCCCATCGCCGCCGGAACCGCGTAGCCCATGGTGCCGAGACCGCCGGAATTCAACCAGGTGTACGGCTTCTCGTAGGAGATGAACTGCGACGCCCACATCTGGTGCTGGCCCACCCCGGCCACGAAGATCGCGTCGGAGCCGACGATCTCGCCCAGCCGCTTGATCACGTACTGCGGGGACAGGGTCCCGTCGACCGGCTCGTCGTAGCCCAGCGGGTAACGGTTGCGCAGGTCGTCCAGCTGCGTCCACCAGTCACCGAGGTCGGCGGTGTGCCCCGCCGACCGCTCAGCGGTGACCGCGGCGATCAGCTCGTCGATGACGTGCTTGGCGTCGCCGACGATCGGCACGTCCACGTGCCGGTTCTTGCCGATCTCGGCGGGGTCGATGTCCGCGTGCACCACCGCCGCGTCCGGGGCGAACGAGTCCAGTTTGCCGGTGACCCGGTCGTCGAAGCGTGCGCCCAGCGCGACGATCAGATCCGCCTTCTGCAGGCCGTAGACCGCAGCGACCGTGCCGTGCATGCCGGGCATCCCCAGGTGCTGCTGATGCGAGTCGGGGAACGCGCCGAGCGCCATCAGCGTGGTGACCACCGGGATGCCGGTCAGCTCGGCCAGCCGGCGCAGCCCGTCGGTCGCGCCGGCCTTGAGCACCCCGCCGCCGACGTAGAGCACCGGCCGCCGGGCCGCGGCCATCAACCGCGCCGCCTCCCGGATCTGCTTACCGTGCGGGTGCAGGGTGGGCCGGTAGCCGGGCAGGTCCAGGGTGGGCGGCCAGGAGAAGGTGGTCGACGCCTGGAGCACGTCCTTGGGGATGTCGACCAGCACCGGGCCGGGCCGGCCGGTGCTGGCCAGGTGGAACGCCTCGGCCAGCACCTGCGGGATCTCCTCGGCGGTCTGCACGAGGAAGTTGTGCTTGGTGATCGGCAGCGTGATGCCCTGGATGTCCGCCTCCTGGAAGGCGTCGGTGCCGATCGACGGGCGGGCCACCTGGCCGGTGATCGCCACCATCGCCACCGAGTCCATGTACGCGTCGGCGATCGGCGTGACCAGGTTGGTCGCACCCGGGCCGGAGGTCGCGATGCAGACGCCGACCTTGCCGGTGGCCTGCGCGTACCCGGTCGCGGCGTGCCCGGCGCCCTGCTCGTGGCGGACCAGGATGTGCCGGACGGTGGAGTCGTAGAGCGGGTCGTACGCCGGCAGGATCGCGCCGCCCGGGATGCCGAAGACGACGTCGACGCCGAGCGCCTCCAGGGACCGCACCAGCGAGCTGGCGCCGGAGACCTGGGCCGGGGCGGCTGTCCGTACGGCCGGGACAGCCGGGGTGGCCGCGGCGCGCGCGGCGGCGGGGTCGACGGTGCCGGCCGGGTCGGCGGTCGCGCGGGCCCGCCGGGCGGTGTGGGCGAGGGTCTCGGGCGTGGGTCTCGTCATGGTGGTTCTGGCCTTCGGCTGGAGTGGCTGGGGCTTGTTCAGCGATGCGAGGCGGGCGTGGGCCCGTCGCGACAGGTTCCGACGGCAATAAAAACGGCCCTCGTGCAGATGCACGGGGCCAGCGCACTCTCGATGAGGGAGAGTGCGCTCAGGTAAGTACTCGCAGCGACCGGTACGACGACATGCGGCTAAGCCTGACGCATCTCACGCGATGAGTCAACTGATCCCACATGTTGGTTGACGGAGGGCGGCGAGTCGGCTGACACCGCGCCACCACCAGACGGCGTGACCTGCCCGGACCCGCCGGCAACCCGGCGCGGAGCGGGCAGCGGGGAGGGCCGCGCACCCGGCGAGGTGGCCGCCTCCAGCATCGCCTCCAGGTGCTCGGCCGGCACTCCCCAGCCGAACAGCGCGCCCTGCCCGAACCGGCAGCCCGCGGCGACCACCGCGGCCAACTCGGTAGGCGTGGTGACCCCCTCGGCGATGACCTCCAGGCCCAACTGGTGGCCCAGCCGCATCACGATGTCGACCATGGGCGCGAACGCCGGACCGTCCTGGCCCACCGGGCGGACCGGCTCGTGCTCGGCGACCAGGCTGTGGTCGATCTTCAGAATGTCGATCGGCAGTCGGCGCAGCTGCCCCAGGGACGAGTAGCCGGCACCGAAGTCGTCCAGCGCGATCCGTACGCCGGTCAGCCGCAGCGCGGTCAGCCGCCGGATCAGCTCGTCCAGGTCGGTGGCGACCGCGTGCTCGGTGACCTCCAGCACCAGCCGCTGCGGCGGCACGTGGTGGGCGCGCAGGGCCTCGGCGACCTGGACCACGTACTCCGGGGCGTGCAGCTCGCGCGGCGAGACGTTCACCGAGACCCAGACGTCATGCCCGTCGGTCAGCCAACGGGAGAGCTGGTAGCAGGCCTGGTGCAGCACCCAGGCGCCGAGTGTGGCGATCATCCCGCACTCCTCGGCGAGCGGGATGAACTCGTCCGGGCGGATGTTGCCCAGCTCGGGGTGGTGCCAGCGCAGCAGCGCCTCGGCGCCGACCGGCCGCACCGACGGCAGCGAGGCCACCGGCTGGAAGGCCAGCCGCAGCTCGTCGCGCTCGATCGCGCCCCGCAGCTCGTGCTCCAGCGTGGTGCGGCGGCGCAGCAACTGGTCGTACGCGGCGTCGTAGCGCTCGATCCGGTTCTTGCCGCGTTGCTTGGCGTAGCGCAGCGCCAGATCGGCGTGGCGCAGCAGCAGCTCCACGTCGGGTTCGCCGGCCCACCCGGCCACGCCGATGCTCACGGACAGGAAGACCGGGCCCTCCGGCTGGTCGTACGGCCGGTTGAGCACGCCGAGCAGCCGCTCGGCCACCCGGTCCGCCTCGGTCGGTCGGGCCGGCATGAGTACGGCGAACTCGTCGCCGCCGAGCCGGGCCGCCACGTCACCCGGGCGCAGGTTGCCGCGCAGCCGGCGGCCCACCTCGGCCAACACGGCGTCGCCCACGTCGTGGCCCCGCATGTCGTTGACGTTCTTGAAGCCGTCCAGATCCAGACCGAGCAGCACGCACGGGGTGCCGGCCGCCGCGCCGTCGTGCAGCGCCCGCAGCAGCCCTCGCCGGTTGGCCAGCGACGTCAGGGGGTCGGTGTGCGCCAGCTCACGGAAGTGCGCCTCCCGCTCGGCCAGCCGGCCGGCGTAGTCCCGGACGTCCTTGAGGGTGAGGTACTGCCGGGCCACCAGGGCGAAGCCCTCGACGCTGCCGGCGACGATGCCGGGCGCCGTGAACCGCCCGTCCTGCAGGAGGTGGTACATCGCCGAGGCCGCCATGGCCAGCATCGGGGCGACGGCGTACTCGCCGTCGCGACCGATCAGGTCCAGCTCGACGTGCCCGGGCCGGTCGGCCTGGTGGACGGCGAGCGCGACGGTCAGCAGACCGGCGGCCAGCACCGCCGCGCCGGCGAGCGCCATGGTCGGCCCCGCCTGGCAGAGCCCGGCGCTGAGGCCCAAACCGCCGCAGCTCACCGCGCTGATCCCGGCCGCGAGCACGGCCAGCCGCTGACGCGGGGCGGCGGCCCGGAAGACGACGATCACGGCGAGGCCGGCGCCGAGCGCCGCGCTCACCGTCGCCACCAGGATCGCCGGGCAGGCCATCGGCGTGGCGGCGCCGAGCAGCCGGGTCGGCTCGGAGAAGAGCACCCAGCCGACGAACCACAGCGCCGCCGCCATGGTCAGACCGTCCAGGGCGAGCCGGGCGGTCCCCGCGGCGGTGGCGGCGACCCCCGGCAGCCGGAGCAGCCCGGCCGCGAAGGCCAGCCCGCTCACCGCCGTGCCGATCGCCGCCACGGTGGCCCAGCCGGTGCGCTGGCTCTGCTCGTGGGCCCAGTGCTCGTTGGTGGAGAGCACGGCCACCAGACCGACCAACAGGCTGGCCAGGGACGTCCCGGCGGCTGCCGCGAGCAGCAGGTGCGCCGGCCGGCGCGGCCCGCTGCGCCGCCGCGCGACCATGGTCAGCAGCACGGTGGCCGCAGCTGCGACCACGCCGCTCAGCGCCGCGACGGCGACCATGCCCGGGGGGAGATGCACGCCATCAAGAGTGCCGGATGAGTGCACGCCGTGGGAGACCGGATGTGCATCTGTTGGGACACGGCGGATACTCCGGATGCCTGACGCGGCGGCGGTGTCATGCTGGTACACATGCCTGAGCTGCGATCGAGGACTTCCACACACGGTCGGACGATGGCCGGCGCCCGGGCCCTCTGGCGGGCCACCGGGATGACCGACGACGATTTCGGAAAGCCGATCGTCGCCATCGCCAACAGTTTCACCCAGTTCGTGCCCGGTCACGTCCACCTGAAGGACATGGGCGGTCTGGTCGCCGACGCGGTGGCCGAGGCCGGCGGCGTCGGCCGGGAGTTCAACACGATCGCGGTCGACGACGGCATCGCGATGGGCCACGGCGGCATGCTCTACTCCCTGCCCAGCCGCGAGTTGATCGCCGACGCGGTGGAGTACATGGTCAACGCGCACTGCGCGGACGCCCTGGTCTGCATCTCGAACTGCGACAAGATCACCCCGGGCATGCTGCTGGCCGCGCTGCGGCTCAACATCCCGACCGTCTTCGTCTCCGGCGGCCCGATGGAGGCCGGCAAGACGACGGCGATCGAGGGCGTCGTGCACAGCAAGATCGACCTGATCGACGCGATGATCGCTTCCTCGAACGAGGCGGTGACCGACGAGCAGCTCGGCGAGATCGAGCGCTCCGCCTGCCCCACCTGCGGCTCCTGCTCCGGGATGTTCACCGCCAACTCGATGAACTGCCTCACCGAGGCCATCGGGCTGGCGCTGCCCGGCAACGGTTCGACGCTGGCCACCCACGCCGCGCGCCGGTCGCTCTTCGTCGAGGCCGGCCGCACCGTCGTGGACATCGCCAAGCGGTGGTACGACGGCGACGACGACTCGGTGCTGCCCCGTACGGTCGCCTCCAAGGCCGCCTTCGAGAACGCGGTCGCCCTGGACGTGGCGATGGGCGGCTCCACCAACACCGTGCTGCACCTGCTCGCCGCCGCCCGCGAGGCCGAGCTGGACTTCGGTGTCGCCGACATCGACGCCATCTCCCGGCGGGTTCCGTGCCTGGCCAAGGTCGCCCCGAACTCGCCGAAGTACCACATGGAGGACGTGCACCGGGCCGGTGGCATCCCGGCGATCCTCGGCGAGCTGGACCGGGCCGGGCAGCTCAACCGGAACGTGCACGCCGTGCACTCCCCTTCGCTGGCGCAGTGGCTCACCGACTGGGACGTGCGCGGCGGCTCGCCGACGCCGACGGCTGTCGAGCTGTTCCACGCCGCACCGGGCGGGGTGCGCACCGTCGAGCCCTTCTCCACCACCAACCGCTGGTCGACGCTGGACACCGACGCGGCCGAGGGCTGCATCCGCGACCGCGAGCACGCGTACTCCGCCGACGGCGGCCTCGCCATCCTGCACGGCAACCTGGCCCCGGACGGCTGCGTCGTGAAGACCGCCGGCGTGCCGGACGACTGTCTGACCTTCCGCGGCCCGGCGAAGGTCTACGAGTCGCAGGACGACGCGGTGACGGCGATCCTCGCCAAGGAGGTCGTCGCCGGCGACGTCGTGGTGATCCGCTACGAGGGCCCGAAGGGTGGCCCCGGCATGCAGGAGATGCTCTACCCCACCTCGTTCCTCAAGGGTCGCGGGCTGGGCCGCTCGTGCGCGCTGCTCACCGACGGCCGCTTCTCCGGCGGCACGTCCGGCCTCTCCATCGGCCACGCCTCCCCCGAGGCCGCCTCCGGAGGGCTGATCGCCCTGGTCCGCGAGGGCGACGAGATCGTCATCGACATCCCGGGCCGGTCGATCTCCCTCAACGTGGCCGAGGACGAGCTGGAGGCGCGACGGGTGGCCGAGGAGAAGCGCGACAAGCCGTACACCCCGACCAACCGGCAGCGGCCGGTGTCGGCGGCGCTGCGCGCGTACGCCTCGATGGCCACCTCAGCCAGCGACGGCGCCTACCGACGCGTCCCCGAGTAAGGCCCCGCGCCTGCGCTTGATCAACACGACTTCGCCGATGTCGCGGTATCCCGTCGAGTGGATACCGCCACATCGGCGATCTCGTGTCGATCAAGGCCGCCGACATGCCTCACGCCCACCGCAGGTCGCGTAGGTCGGGAGCTTCGGCGAGGAGGCGTACGCCGCCGTCGTCGTGCCGGTGCACAATGCAGTTGGCACGGGTGAAGCGGACGGTGACCACCTGCCCGGCGTGCTGGGCGGCGTCGGTGCGGGCGGCCCGGCGACGGCGTCGGCCAGGCACTCGGCGCACCAGGCGAGCGCGGCGGCGAGGCTCGGCCGGTTGGGCAGGTGGTCGGGTCGGACGGGGGCGTGGCACGGTTTCACGTCGACCGGCCAGTTCAGCCCGTCGGCCAGCAGCGGGTCGCCGGAGTTGTGCCGCAGGTCGTCCATGCCCACGACGAGGGCCAGGTCGAGTCGGGGCAGGTGACGACGACGGGGGTCACCGGCGCCGCCGGGACGCGCAGTCACCGTCGTGCTCCACCCGCCGCACACACCGCCGGCCGCCGTCGAGCGGCAGGTCGCAGAAGACCCGATGGCGTACGCCCTGGGAGTCCTCGGCCGACACCGTTGTCTCACCGGCGTCCACCTCGGACAAGAAGCTCAACGATCGGGCCAGGGTGCCGGCGAGATGCTGGGCGGCCGGCAGGTCGGCGGCGGTGAACGGCAGGTGCGCCACCCACCGGGCGCTCACCGGCGGGCCGCCATATCCTCGCGGGTCCGCCGGCTGCGCTGGCGTCTGCTGACCGGCCGGGGCGGCTCGGCCCAGAGATGACGGAGAAACGCGCGCACGAAACAGCACCACCCTTCCTCACAAATTGTTCGACATACACCGACGTGGGAATTGCGCGTCCATCGCCGTTGTCGGACCAATCTTGTAAGGTCGGAAGCACCATCGCAATGAATGTCCACTCACACTGTTCCGATAATTGTGCGCAACATTCCCCTGTTGCAGAACGGCTCTCGGGATGTTGCAAAACTCAACACAGGAAGGAGAGCCGGGTGGCCGATGACATGGGCTCGACGGTGCCCCGACGCCAGCTCGGCAGGGCGCTGCGTGACCTGCGCACCGAGGCGGGGGCGACCCTCGACGCGGTCGCCGAGGCGCTGGAGTGCAGCCGCCAGAAGGTGTGGCGGATCGAGAGCGGCCTCGGCTCGGTGCGTGGCGTCGACGTCCGGGCAATGTGCGAGCTGTACGGGGCAACGGACGGGCTGACCCACGCGCTGACCTCGCTGGCCAGTGAGACGAAAGCGAAGGGCTGGTGGCACGCGTACGGCGACGCCGTTCCGGAATGGTTCGAGCTGTACGTGGGGCTCGAATCTGCCGCGTCCAGACTCCGCTTCTACAAGAACAGTCTCGTGCCCGGCATTCTCCAGAGCCGGGACTACGCCCGGGGCATCTACCGCATCGACCAGCCCGACATGAGCGACGACGACCGGGAGCGCGCGGTCGAGCTTCGCCTGCAACGCCAGTCTCTTCTGACGCGTCGTCTGCCCCGGGCTCCGCAGGTGCAGGTGGTGCTCTGCGAATCGGTGCTCCTTCGGCCGGTGGGCAACGCCGAGACCATGGCCGGGCAACTCCACCACCTCTTGGCGATGACCCGGCTGCCGAACGTGTCGATTCGCGTGATGCCGCTGATCGCGGGGCCACATCACGGAACTGTTGCCGGCGAGTTCGTGCTCCTTGAGTTTCCGCTCGGGAACCGAACCACCCCCGAGCCTCCACTGGTTTACAGCGAGTCGATCACCGGCGCCCTCTACCTCGACCGTCCCCACGAGTTCGCGACCTACGAGAAGGTCTGGTCGAGCCTGCTGTCACTCACCCTCGATGAGGGACAATCGTTCCAACTGATCAATAAGATCATCGGGGAGGTTCACCATGGTTGACCTGACCGGCGCCCATTGGCGCAAAAGCACCCGCAGCGCGGGCAACGGCGGTGAGTGTGTCGAGGTTGCCGACAACCTGCCCGGCATCGTCGCCGTACGCGACAGCAAGGACCCGCACGGCCCGGCTCTCACCTTCACCCCCGCCGCTTGGACCACCTTCGTGGGAAGCATCCATCGCTGCTGACCGACCGCCCATGCCGGGCTCGGGTGTTCCCACAACCGCAAAGAGTGAGGTCCCCGGCACATGCGGGGACCTCACCGGTCGGTCACGGCGAACGGTCACAGGACGACGACGGCGTCCTCAGCGAGGGTGAACAGGCCCGCATCAAGAGTGACCGTCTTAAGCTTGGTGCCCTTCGGGACGTCGAAGAAGACATTCGCGGTCACCGAATTACCCGGGTTGATCTCGTCGAGGAATCCTTGCCCGTCATTGTTGCCGTAGATCCCGGCCTCCCCGTCCACCTCGTATTCTCGGCCACTTCCGTCCTGGGCGGTGATAGTGCCATCGGCATGGAAAGTATGCGCCTTCTTGGTGACGTTCTTGACGGTCACACTTATCCTGCAGAACGTGCCTTGCGCCTTGGTATTCAGGAATTCGTTCCCTACCTGAGAAATCCCACACTTTACATTCTTGACGGTGAACTCGAAGTCACCACCCCGAACCTTGTCGCCAACGCCGGCAGCCTTTGGCTTCGCAGGCTCGGGAGCTGCAGTCCGCTCCGCAGGTGCGGACGCCGCAAGATTCTCTGCCGGCGTCGACGCACTAGCGGAGGTAGGGCTACTCGTGTCGACGGAAGCACCATTGCTGACGGCCGCGGCGTCGGGTTTCTTGTCCTCGGATGACAGGCCCACCGCTATGGCGCCGCCGCAACACAGCACCACGAACGCACCGACTCCGATGAGGGTGGGCAGCAGCCATGAGGCGCGCTTCCGAGGGCCGGGGGTTGGCGGGAATTGGCCGGGCATGGT
This sequence comes from Micromonospora sp. NPDC049580, assembly GCF_040675595.1. Taxonomy (NCBI): domain Bacteria; kingdom Bacillati; phylum Actinomycetota; class Actinomycetes; order Micromonosporales; family Micromonosporaceae; genus Micromonospora; species Micromonospora sp. NPDC049580. The sequence goes on along the minus strand of NZ_JBFAPG010000095.1, from coordinate 5,035 downwards.
CGGAGGGAACTCCCCAGCATGCGGCGGCGGGAAGTGCTCGGCAGACGTATGCGAGAACTGAGCGCCTATTGGGATCGGCGGCTGTCCAGAGGGCGGCTGGTTCTGGGTGGGCTCATTGGAGGCCGTCATCGAGTGGTGTCTCCCGGGTCCTGGTCGGCGCTGCCGTGCAATAGGGAAGGTGCTCTGCACGATGCCACAGCGGGACGTGACAAAAGTCCTCCAGCCGGGCGGAGCCGTCACGACAAACAGCTCATGAGGCAACCGTTTCGACGAGCAGGCTGTCGCACCTTCAGACAACTGTTTACCGCTCGGCAGACCGCACCACAGCATGATCCGCGTACTGTCAGATATCCGCCAGCTAGTTTCTCCGCTCGACCGGAAGACGCGTTCTCCGGCTGGATGCCAGCGCAATTCAGCCTACTCAGCGCCCACGAATGCTGCCGACGTTCACTCCGAGCATTGCGCATGGCAGGCAGCACGCATCAAGCCCCTCCCAGCGGAAGGCGAGCACTCACTTCTGACGCCGACCTGCGGCGACTTGATCGACACGAGGTCGCCGATGTGGCGGTATCCACGAGACCGGATACCGCCACATCAGCGAAGTCGTGTTGATCACGCCAGGTCGTTAACGCTGCGGAGCACCGGGCGGGAGGTAAGGGCCGTCGGGTCCAGCGGGGCCCGGGACCGCACGGTGAATATCGTCGACTCGTCGGGCAGCAGGGTGACCAGGGCGCTGTCCACGGTGGCGGAGGCGTCCAGTCGGTCCGGGAAGAGGGTCAGGTCGCGCAGCACCGTGCGCGCCGTCACCCGGACCCGCTGACCGCCGTCGACCGGTTCGACAGTCGCGTCCCAGGCCGCCGCCGGCCAGTCGATGTCCCGGTCCTCGGCGAAGAACCACAGCGCCCGTTCGGCGGTCTCCCCCGCCTCGGCGACCAGCAGCTCCCGCCGGGCGTCCTCCGGCCGGGTCAGGTCCGCCGGCAGGGCCAGGGTGACCGCCGCGTACGCGGGGACGTCCAGCTCCACCGTCGTCTTCGCCCGGGGCTCCCCGTCGAGGGTCAGCCGGGTCACCGAGGCCGATGACCGCCACGGTTGGCCGGTCTCGTTCACCGCGACCAGGGCCAGGCCGCCGTCGCGGGGCTGCACGGTGAGCAACCAGTCGGCGTACGCGTGGCGCAGCGCGTACCACAGGGGTTTGCGGCGGCCGTCGCCGTCGACGGCCGACCAGGAGGTGACTGGCCAGCAGTCGTTGAGCTGCCAGACGATGGTGCCGGCGCAGATGTCGCGGTGGGAGCGGAAGTGCTCGACCCCCAGTTGGATGGCCCGCGCCTGGTTGAGCTGCGTGAGGTAGTGCCAGTCGTCGAAGTCGGCGGGCGACGGCAGGTGGGCGTCCAGGCCCCGCTGGAGCTTGGCGTCGCCGTCGGCGGCCTTCTGGTGGTGTGCCATGCCCGGCGAGTCGGAGGCGAGGGGTTCGTCGCTCAGCGCCCGGCGCAGGGTGGCGTACGCCGGTGGGGCCTGGTAGCCGAACTCGGCGACGAAGCGCGGGACGTACTCCCGGTATTTCGTGTAGTCGTCGGTGTTCCACACGTCCCAGATGTGGGTGGTGCCGTGCGCCGGGTCGTTGGGGTGGATCGTCTCGGTGCCCGACCAGGGGCTGCCCGGCCAGTACGGGCGCGTCGGGTCCAGCTCGCCGACGATGCGGGGCAGGACGTCGAGGTAGTAGCCGCGTCCCCAGGTGCGGCCCGCCAGTGGTTCCTGCCAGTCCCAGTCGTGCCAGCCCCAGATGTTCTCGTTGTTGCCGGTCCACAGGACCAGCGACGGGTGGGGCGTCAGCCGGGTCACCTGCTCGGCGGCCTCGGCGGCGACCTCGCTGGCGAACGGCTCCTCCTCGGGGTACGCGGCGCAGGCGAAGAGAAAGTCCTGCTGGACGAGCAGCCCGCGTTCGTCGGCGAGGTCGTAGAAGTCCTCCGACTCGTACCGGCCGCCGCCCCAGACGCGCAGCAGGTTGACGTTGGCCCCGATCGCCTGGTCGAACCGCCCGGCCAGCCGATCCCGCGTGATCCGGGTGGGGAACACGTCGTCGGGGATCCAGTTCACGCCGCGCACGACGACCGGAACGTCGTTGACCGACAGCACGAACGGGGTGCCGTGTTCGTCGGGGGTGGTGTCCAGTCGCACCGAGCGGAAGCCGACCCGCCGCGACCAGCCATCCAGGGTCTCGCCGTCCGGCGCGTGCAGGGTCACCTCCAGCAGGTGGCGGGCCTGTTCGCCGTACCCCCGTGGCCACCACAGCGCGGGCTCGCGGACGGTGAGGCTCAGCACGGCCGTGCGCTGCCCGGCCGGGACGACCACGTCCGCGCTGACGCCGGCGACGGTGGCGCGCACGGTCAGCGGGACGTCCGCGACGCGCTCGACCTCGACGTGCACGTCGACCCGGCCGTCACTGCCGGCGAGGGTGACCAGCGGGCGGACGGTGGCCAGCCGGGCGGTGGACCAGGCGTGCAGGCCGATGTCCTGCCAGATGCCGGCGGTCACCAGCGTGGGCCCCCAGTCCCAGCCGAAGTTGCAGGCCATCTTGCGGACGAACTGGAAGGGCTCCGGATACGCGTTGGGGCGGTCGCCGAGGCGGTCACGCTGCGCCTCGGCGTAGCGGTAGGCGGAGTCGAACGCGACGGCCAGGTCGTTGTCGCCGTCGCGCAGCAGCGAGGAGACGTCGAAGCGGTGGCCGCGGTGCATGTTCTCGGTACGGCCGACCTCGACCCCGTTGACGCTGATGGTGGCGACCGTGTCCAGGCCGGCGCAGACCAGGTCGATCCGGTCGTGGTGGCCGGGTGGGCGGCGGAAGGTCGTTCGGTAGTGCCAGTCGGTGCGCCCGATCCAGGCCAGGGACAGCTCGTTGTCGTCGAGGTACGGGTCGGGGATCAGCCCGGCGTCGAGCAGGTCAGTGTGCACGCAACCGGGCACGGTCGCCGGCACGGCCTGCCCGGCGATCGCGGCCGGCACCTGCGCTCCGGGTGCCGCCCGCAGGGTCCAGCCGTCGTGGAGTGCCTGTCGACTCAAGACTTCACCGCGCCTTCCATGATTCCGCGGACGATCTGTCGTCCACCGAGAAACAGCATGATCAGTAGGGGGATGGTCGCCACGAACGCCCCGGCGAGCACCCGACGGTAGATGACGTAGTTGCCGCTGGCCAGGTCGGAGATGGCCACCATCGAGGTCGGGAAGTCGGTGCCGCTCAGGGTGATCAGCGGCCACTGGAAGTCGTTCCAGGTTGCCACGAAGGTGAGCAGGCCGAGCACCGCGAGGGCCGGTCGGATCGCCGGCAGGACGATGGAGCGGTAGACCCGCATGGTGGTGGCCCCGTCCATCCGCGCCGACTCGATCAGCTCGTCGGGCACGGTGTTGAGGATGAACTGCCGCATGTAGAAGACGCCGAAGGCGGTGACCAGGCCCGGCGCGATCACGGCCAGCAGGGTGCCGTTCCAGCCCAGCTTGCCCATGACGATGTAGAGCGCGACGACGCCGAGCTGATTGGGCACGGTGAGGGTGAGCACCACGAACAGCATCAGCCACCGGCTGCCGGCGAAGCGCAGCTTGGCGAACGCGAACCCGGCGAGCGAGCAGAAGAGCAGCATCGAGGCGGTCACCACGGTCGCGACGATGACGCTGTTGACCAGCGACGCGGCGAAGTACACGTCCTGCAGGGAGAAGACCTCGTCGAGGTTGACGAGGAAACGGTCACCGGGGATCACCGTCGGCGGGAGCTGCGCCAGCGCCTCGTCGTCGCTGGTGGCGATGACGAACATCCAGTACAGCGGGAACGCCGCGAACAGCATGGTGGTGGCGAGCAGCAGGTACGTGCCGAGGCCGGCCGGGGTCTCCTGCGGGGCGCGGCCCATCAGGGCGGCCCGCCGGCGGCTCTTCGCGGCCGTCGGGCGGGGCGGTGCGGTGTCGACGGCGCTCACCTGGATCGCCCTCCGGAGAGTCGGTTGGTCAGCAGGGTGTTGATCCCGGCCACGACCAGGATGATCAGGAAGAGTGCCCAGCTCATCGCGGCCGCGTACCCGAGATTCAGGTCCTTCCAGCCGACCTTGTAGATCAGCTGGGCGATGGTCTGCCACTCGCCGTTCGGCCCGCCGGTGGCGGCCTGAGCCTGGAGGTCGAACAGCATGGGCTCGACGAAGAGCTGGAACCCGCCGATGGTGGACAGGATGACGGTGAACACGACGACCGGCTGGATCATCGGCACGGTGATCCGCCAGAGCTGCCGCCACGGGCCGGCGCCGTCGACCGCCGCGGCCTCGTAGACGTCACGCGGGATGGACTGCATGGCGGCCAGGTAGAGCAGCGCGTTGTAGCCGATCCACTTCCAGTTGACCATCGTGGCGATGGCGATCCAGGAGTGCACCTTGTCGGCCCGCCAGTCGATCGGGTCGTCACCGCCGACACCGAACAGGCCGAGCGCCCAGTTGGCCATCCCGAAGTCGCGGGAGAAGAAGACGCTGAACACCATCGTCGAGGCGACGATCGGTGTGACGTACGGCAGCAGCACGCCCACCCGCCACCAGGTCTGCGCCCGCAGCCGCCGGTTGAGCAGGGACGCCACGATCAGCGCGAGCAGCAGCTGGGGCACCGAGGACAGCAGGAAGATGCCGAAGGTGTTGTAGAGGGCGTTCCAGAAGTCCTCGTCGCCGAGGAGCTGCTGGAAGTTGCCCAGCCCCGCCCAGCCGGTCGCGTCGGGGTCGTCCAGCCGGTAGTTCCGGAGGGCCACCACGCCGTTGAAGATCAGCGGGAACAGCCCGAACGCCAGGAAGAGCAGGAAGAAGGGCGCGATCAGCACGTACGGCATGTAGCGCGAGTCGAACCGGTGCAGCCGGTCGCGCCAGGCGAGTCGGGGGCGGGCCGGGCCGGTGTCGTGGCCGTGCCGCCCGGCGGCTGGTCGGGCCGACGGCTCGGGCGCGGCGCGGGTCGTGGACATCGGGGCACTCCAGGGCCGAAGAGACAGGGGTACGACTGCGCGGAGGCGGGCCGTGTCCGG
>NZ_JBFAPG010000094.1:0-16042 GCF_040675595.1 Micromonospora sp. NPDC049580 | reverse complement strand
CTCGCCGAGCGCGAGCAGCGTCGGCGAGCCGGCAAGCAGGTCAACAAGGGTGGTCATTGCATCAACCGTATCGTTGCACCAGCGGTGGAGACTTCAGACCGATGGAGCGCGGGTGACAACCACAAAACCCTCAAAGCCCGGGGTACGCCGACCGGTCGATCTCGCGCGCCGGCACGGACTGTCGGCGCAGGCCGTCCGCAACTACGAACGGGACGGCGTGCTGCCACCTGCCGAGCGCACCGCGACCGGGTACCGCCGGTTCACCGAGGTGCACGCCACAGCACTGAGCGCCTACCTCGCGCTCATCGTCGGTCACGGTCACGCGGCCAGCGGCGACATCATGCGCGCCGTCAACCGGGGCGAGATCGACACGGCGTTGCGCACGATCGACAGCGGTCACGCGCTGCTGCAACGCGATCGGGAGACCCTGGACGCGGTCGAGGCGGCGGTCACCACTCTCACCGCGAGGGAGCCCGCGCCGCAGGGCCGGAGAGCCGTGCCGATCAGCGTGCTCGCACACCGGCTCGGCGTACGACCCGCGACCCTTCGCAAGTGGGAGGCGGCCGGAATTCTGCGGCCGGAGCGCGACCGGGTGACCCGCCACCGCGTCTACTCGCCCGACGACGTCCGGGACGCGGAACTCGCCCACCTGCTGCGCCGGGGCGGGTATCGGCTCGACCACATCGCCGACGTGCTGCGACGGGTACGCGACGCCGGTGGCGCCGAACCGCTCGCCGCGTCGCTCGGCCAGTGGCGCCGACGGCTCACCGAGCGCGGTCGGGCCATGCTCACCGGGGCCGCCCGGCTCGCCGAGTACCTCGACGCCGGCGCCGGCGATCAACCACCACGGGCCTTGACCAGCGAGGCGAAGACCACCAGGTTGTCCGAGTAGCCCCTCTCGCCGCCCACCCACCGGCCGCCGCAGGTGATCAGCCGCAGGCTGGGGCGGCTGAAGTCGCCGTACACCTCGTCCACCGGCAGTCGGTCCTTGTCGAACCGCTCCATCGAGTCCACCTCGAAGACCGCGACCCGGCCGTCGGAGCGGGTGACCTCGATTTGGTCTCCCGCGCGCAGTTCCCGGAGCTGGTGAAAGACGGCCGGGCCGGTGGTGGTGTCCACGTGTCCGACGATCACCGCCGGCCCGTACTGGCCGGGGGTGGGGCCCTGGTCGTACCAGCCGGCCTCCTGGGCGCGGCCCACGTCGGGCACGGCGATGGTGCCGTCCGGGGCGAGGCCCACGTCGTGCAGCGGAGCCCGCAGGTCGATCTTGCTGATCGAGAGAGCGGTCGGGCGGCTGGCCGGCAGCACCGGGAACTTCTTCGGCGGCGGCCGCAGGCCGGCGCTGATCCGGTCCGGCAGCAGACTCACCCCGGTCACCTGCTCGACGCCGAGCATCGCCACGATCAGCACCATCAGCGTGGCCACGGCCAGGACCGGCAGTCCCGGCCCGGTGCCGAGCCGACGCCGGAGCAGCGGCGACCCGGCGGGACGGCTCGGCGGCAGCGGGCGGGCGTCCGGATCAGTGGTGGCGACGCTGGCGGACACCGCCTGTCCGGCGACCCGGCGCAGCCGAACCGAGACCCGGGCCACCAGCCGTCCGGAGGCGCGCAGGGCCGCTGCGGCCCGGAGGCGGGCACGGTGGTCCGACCGCGCACGCGCGGATCTGCGGGTCATGGCAGGTCCGGCTCAGGAGCCGGCTCCGGTCCGACGCCGACCGCCCACCATGCCGAGCGCGACCGCGGCGGCCACCACTGCCACGCCGCCGACGACCAGGATCGATCCGATGCCCCGGCCGCCCGCGGTGCCGCCGCCCCCCGTCGCCGGCCCCTTGCTGGGCGAGGCCATGTTCAGCACGGTCAGCATCGTCTGGGCCGTCTGGTTGTTCTGGCACCGCAGGTCGACCTGGTAGTCACCGGGTTCCTTGTTGCCCGGAACGGTGACCTCCCCCTTGAGGAAGCCGTTGTCCGGTCTGAGCACCACGCGCCCGAACGCGTCGGACTGCACGGTGGCCTGTCGATTGTTGCTGTTGTTGTTGTCGCAGCTCGCGCGGATCGTGACCCGGCTGCCCGCCGGGACGCTGTTCGGCGTCACCTCGACGAAGGTGTTCTCACCGGCACGCGCCGGTGCGACCGACAACAGGACGAACGCCCCGATGAGCCCCACCAGTGCCAGTGCGGACGAGAGTGCGCGGTTGATCGTGCGAAGTCCCTGCATGATTTCCCCCCAACCGGCGACGACCGCCGGAACCCTCCCCTGGGCACGCGGGCTGAGTTCCCGTTGGCCCGGAGGCAAACCAGCGGGCGGGCAGGGTCAGCGGCGGCGGGAGCTGGCACCGGCGGGCGGGAGCGGGGTGATCGGCTGCCAGTCCAGCGGGGACGACAGGACCATGGTGCTCGACGGCTGCCCGTACGGGGCGAGCCGGTCGATGACCGCTTCGAAGTCGCCGATCGAGCCGGCGGCCACCTTGAGCATGCTGCACGCGTCGCCGGTGATCCGGTGGATCTGGAGAATCTCCGGCCAGCCGGACACCTCCGGGTCGTGCAGGATGCACCGCGCGCCGTAACAGGACATCCGGATCAGGGCGACCACCGTACGGCCGGCCCGGGTCAGGTCCACGTGGGCGTGGTAGCCGGTGATCACCCCGGCCTCCTCCAGCCGGCGGACCCGCTCGGCGACCGCTGGTGGGGACAGGTGCACCCGGCGGGACAACTCACTGAAGGAGAGCCGGGCGTCGGCCTGCAACTCGCGCAGCAGCGCCCAGTCCATGTCGTCCACGCTCGAACCTTACTTTCGTGAACCGGATTCGCCCAGCTGCCTTCGGTTCGTCAGGTCAGGCCGACAAGTGCCGTTGATCCGGCATTCCGCAGGCCGATCCAGCCGCGAGATCATGGCGTCGGCAGCTTCGGGGGAAGGGAGACGACTGGTGGATCAGACGGATTGGCGGGCGCCGAACCGCGTCGCCACGGTACGACCGGTGACCCCGCGCCAGCGGGCAGCCCGCGCCGCGCGCAACGGCGGCGAGCCGACGCTGGAGTTCGCCGAGCTGGTGCCCTACGACGCGTACGTGCGGGCCACCGCCCTGCACCAGTTGCAGCAGCCCCTCAGCGACGACCCCGGCGAGATGTCCTTCCTCATGGTCAGCCAGATCATGGAGCTGTACTTCGGGCTGACCTGCCACGAGCTGCGGGAGACCCAGCGTCTGTTGCGTGCCGACCGGATCTGGGACGCGCTGGCCCCGCTGCGCCGCGCCACCCTGCACCTGGAAGGGCTCAACGCCGCCTGGCAGGGCCTGCGCTGGATGACCCCGGCCGACTTCAACCGGTTCCGCAACCTGCTCGGCGAGGGCTCCGGCTTCCAGTCCGCGATGTACCGGCACCTCGAGTTCCTGCTCGGGCTGCGCGACCCGGCGCTGATTCGGCCGTTCCGCAGGCAGAGCGAGGTGCACGCCGCGCTCAGCGCCGCGCTCGCCGCCCCGAGTCTCTGGGACGACGTGGTCGCGCTGCTGGCCCGGCGCGGCTTCGACCTCCCCGCCGATCTGTTGAACCGGGACGTGGCGGTCGAGCACGACCCGCAGCCGGAGGTCGAGGCGGCCTGGGTGCGGATCTACGCCGACGGCGGCCCGGACAACCACCTGCGGCTGCTCGGCGAGGCCCTGAGCGGCGTCGCCGAGGAGTTCGGCGACTGGCGGTGGAACCACGTCAAGGCGGTACAGCGGACAATGGGCGCCAAGGTTGGCAGCGGCGGCTCCGCCGGGCTGGCGTGGTTGCAGCGCAGCATGGCCCGGGTGGTCTTCCCGGAGCTGTGGTCGGCCCGCACCGCGATGTGACCGGAGAGCGAGACATGCACACCCCAGAGAGCGAGGCACACCGCCTCGACCAGGCCGACCCGGGCCACCGACACCTCTTCCACGTGCCGCCCGCCGACGGCGGCGACCACCCCGAGTCGGCGTACCTCGCCGGCAACTCGCTCGGCCTGCAACCCCGGGCCACCCGCGACGAACTCCTCGCCGACCTGGACGCCTGGGGGCGGCTCGGCGTCGAGGGGCACCTGGAGGCGGAACGCGCCTGGCTGCCGTACCACGAGCTGTTGACGGGCCCGGCCGCCCGACTGGTCGGCGCCCGGCCCGCGGAGGCCGTGGTGATGAACTCGCTCACGGTCAACCTGCACCTGCTGATGGTCAGCTTCTACCGCCCGGCCGGCGTCCGCACCCGCATCGTCATCGAGGACAGCGCGTTTCCCTCGGACAGTTACGCGGTGCGCAGCCAGGCCCGCTTCCACGGGCTGGACCCGGACGACACGGTGGTCCGGCTGCGCCCGCGTCCCGGCGAGGACGCGTTGCGCACCGAGGACGTCACCGGCTACCTGGCCGCCGAGGGTGACCGGGTGGCACTGGTGCTGCTGGGCGGGGTCAACTACCTCACCGGCGAGCTGCTGGACATCCCGGCGATCACGGCGGCCGGTCGGGCGGCCGGCGCGGTGGTCGGCTGGGACCTGGCGCACGCCGTGGGCAACGTGCCGCTCGCCCTGCACGACTGGGACGTCGACTTCGCCGCCTGGTGCTCCTACAAGTACCTGAACTCGGGGCCGGGCGCGCTGGCCGGCGTCTTCGTGCACGAGCGGCACCTCGGCGATCCCGACCTGCCGCGCTTCGAGGGTTGGTGGAGCACTGCGGCGGCGACCCGGTTCGAGATGACGCCGGTGTCCCGGCCGCCGTCCACCGTGGAGGCCTGGCAGATCTCCAACCCCCCGATCTTCGCGATGGGCCCGGTGCGGACCTCGCTGGAGCTGTTCGACGCGGTCGGCATGCCGGCGCTGCGCGCGCGCAGCCTCCGACTCACCGGCTGGCTGGAGTCACTCCTCGACGAGATCACCGCCGACCGGCCGCTGCGCGTGGTCACCCCGCGCGATCCGGCCCGCCGGGGTTGCCAGCTGTCGGTACGCGTCGGCGCCGGCAACGCCGCCGAGCTGACCAAGCGGCTGCGGCACGAGCACGGCGTCATCGCCGACGCCCGGGAGCCAGACATCGTCCGCTTCGCCCCGGTGCCGCTCTACTCCACGTACCTCGACTGTTGGCGGGCCGCCGCCGCACTCGCCGCCACCGTCGGGCCGGTGACCCCGTGACGAAGCGGCGCGACGAAGTCGCGATCATCGGCGCCGGCCTGGCGGGCTGCCTGGCCGCCTGCTTCCTGGCCCGGCGTGGCTACCCGGTCGCCCTCTACGAGCGTCGGCCGGACCCGCGTGCCGGCGCGGCCGAGCGGGGACGCTCGATCAACCTGGCGCTCTCCGAGCGCGGGTTGGACGCGCTGCGCCGGATCGGCCTGGCCGAGCAGGTGATGACCGACGCGCTGCCGATGCGCGGCCGGATGATCCACCCGGTCGAGGGGCAGCCGCAGTTCCAGTCGTACAGCGCGGCCGGTGACCGGGCGATCAACTCGATCAGCCGGGGCGCACTCAACAACGCCCTGCTGGACGCGGCCGCCGCGCTGCCCGGGGTCCGGATCGTCTTCGACCACCGGCTCGTCGGGCTCGATCCGGCCGACGGCGCCCTGAGCTTCGACACCCCGCAGGGCACGGTTGGCGCGAAGGCGTCGGTCGTGTTGGGCGCCGATGGCGCCGGCTCCGCGGTACGCGGACAACTGCTGGCGTACGGGCTGCTGCGCGAGAGCGTGGACTTCCTGGACTACGGCTACAAGGAGCTGACGATTCCGCCGCTGGGCGGCGACTTCGCCCTGGATCCGGACGCGCTGCACATCTGGCCACGGGGCACCTCGATGATGATCGCGTTGCCGAACCCGGACCGGTCCTTCACCTGCACGCTGTTCTGGCCCAACGACGGCGCCGGCAGCTTCGCGTCGCTGACCAGCCCGGCCCAGATCGAACGGCACTTCACCGAGCACTACCCGGACGTGGTCCCGCTGGCCCCGAACCTGGTCGACGACTACCAGCACAACCCGGTGGGCGTGCTCGGCACGGTGCGCAGCGCTCCCTGGCAGGTCAACGGGACTGTCGGCCTGCTCGGCGACGCGGCCCACGCCATCGTGCCGTTCTACGGCCAGGGCGCCAACTGCGCCTTCGAGGACGTCGTCGAGCTGGACCGCTGCCTCGACGAGTGTGCCGACGAGTGGTCGGCGGCGTTGCCGCTGTTCCAGCGCCGCCGGCAGGAGAACGCAGAGGCCATCGCGCAGATGGCGCTGACCAACTTCGTGGAGATGCGCGACAAGGTCGCCTCGCCGGTGTTCCAGACCCGGCGGCGGGTGGAGCACGCACTGGAACGGGCACTGCCCGGCCGGTACGTTTCCCAGTACGAGCTGGTGTCCTTCTCCACCACCCCGTACGCCGAGGTGCGCCGCCGGGTCCGCCGGCAGCACCGGGTGCTCGGCGCGGTCGCGGGTGGGGCCGCGCTGCTGCTGGTCGGCGCGATCGGCGCTGCACTGAGCCGAGGGAGGCGCGCATGACGGGCACCTGGGATCCGCGACTGATGGCCGGCCACGCGCCACGTGGCCCACAGCGGCTGCGCAACTTCGTGGGCGGCGAGTTCGTCGACGGCGGGTCGACGTTCACCAAGGTCAGCCCGGTGACCGGCGAGCCGGTCTTCGAGGTGGTCGAGGCGGAACGGTCCACGGTGGACGACGCGGTGGCCGCCGCCCGCGCGGCGCTGCGCGGGCCGTGGGGCCGGATGGGGGAGCGGGAACGCGCCGAGGTGCTGCGCCGCGTCGCGGACGAGCTGGAACGTCGCTTCGACGATCTGGTCACCGCCGAGGTCGCGGACACTGGCAAGTCCATCGCCCAGGCCCGCACGCTGGACATCCCGCGCGGCGCGGCGAACTTCCGGGCGTTCGCGGAGATCGTGGCGACCGCGCCCACTGAGTCGTTCACCACGGTCACCCCGACCGGCGGCCGGGCGTTGAACTACGCCGTGCGCAAGCCGGTCGGCGTGGTCGCGGTCATCGTGCCGTGGAACCTGCCGCTGCTGCTGCTCACCTGGAAGGTCGCCCCGGCGCTCGCCTGCGGCAACGCCGTCGTGGTCAAGCCCAGCGAGGAGACGCCCGCCTCGGCGACGCTGCTCGCCGAGGTGATGGCCGCCGCCGGCGTACCGGACGGGGTGTTCAACCTGGTGCACGGCTTCGGACCGGACTCGGCCGGCGAGTTCCTCACCCGCCACCCGGGCGTCGACGCGATCACCTTCACCGGCGAGTCGGCCACCGGCGGCGCGATCATGCGGGCCGCCGCCGACGGCGTGAAGGCGGTGAGCTTCGAGCTGGGCGGCAAGAACGCCGGCCTGGTCTTCGCCGACGCCGACCTGGACGCGGCGGTGGCCGGCTCGATGCGCTCCAGCTTCACCAACGGCGGGCAGGTGTGCCTGTGCACCGAGCGTATCTACGTGCAGCGCCCGGTCTTCGAGGAGTTCACCGCCCGGCTGGCGAAGCGGGCCGGCGAGCTGGCGTACGGCTGGCCGACCGACGAGGCCACCGCCACCATGCCGCTCATCTCCCCGCAGCACCGGGCGAAGGTGCTCGGCGCGTACGAGCTGGCCCGCGCCGAGGGCGCCGAGATGCTCGTCGGCGGCGGCACGCCCACCTTCGGCGACGCCCGCGACGGCGGGTCGTACGTGCAGCCGACAGTGCTCACCGGTCTCGGCCCGGACGCCCGCACCAACCGGGAGGAGATCTTCGGCCCGGTCGTGCACGTGGCGCCGTTCGACACCGAGGACGAGGCGTACGCCTTGGCCAACGGCACCGAGTACGGCCTGGCGGCGACCGTGTGGACCCGGGACGTGGGCGTCGCGCACCGGGCCGGGGTCCGGCTCGACGCCGGCATCGTCTGGGTCAACACCTGGTTCCTGCGGGACCTGCGCACGCCCTTCGGAGGGGTGAAGGCGTCCGGCATCGGCCGCGAGGGCGGCGTGCACTCGTTGAACTTCTACTCCGAACTCACCAACGTCTGCGTGGACCTGTCGTGAGCCGTAGCGAGGGAGCGGGCATGGAAGCCGACATCGAGGCCGCCAACCGGGAGCTGGCCGAGGCCCGCAGCACCGGCAAGCCGTGCCCGCCGCTGCGCGGGCGGCTGCTGCCGGAGGGCGACGTCGAGTCCGCGTACCGCGTGCAGCAGCTCCAGGCGCGGGCCTGGCAGGGCCGCGGTGAACGCCGCGTCGGCGCGAAGATCGGGTTGACCTCCCGGGCGGTGCAGGAGACCTTCGGGGTGTTCCAGCCGGACTTCGGGATGCTGACCGACGCGATGGCGGTCGGCGACGGGGTCGAGGTGCCGATCGACCGGCTGCTCCAGCCGCGGGTCGAGGCGGAGATCGCGTTCGTGCTCGACAAGGACCTCGCGGATCCGCAGATCACCACGGTCGACCTGATCCGCGCCGTCGACCACGTGCTGCCGGCGATCGAGATCGTCGACTCGCGGATCGCCGGCTGGGACATCTCCATCGTGGACACCGTCGCCGACAACGCCTCCAGCGGGCTCTTCGTGCTCGGCACCACGCCGCGCCGCCTCGCCGACGTCGACCTGCGGCTGTGCGGAATGGTGCTGGAGCACGCCGGTGAGCCGGTCTCGGTGGGCGCGGGCGCGGCCTGCCTGGGCAACCCGCTGCACGCCCTGCACTGGCTGGCGAGCACCCTCGCCCGCGCCGGTGACCCGCTGCGCGCCGGGGACGTGGTGCTCTCCGGGGCGCTCGGCCCGATGGTGCCGGTCACCCCGGGCGCCGCGTACGAGGCCCGGATCTCCGGCCTCGGCTCGGTACGGACATCCTTCAGCGACAGGGGCGGCCAGTGACCACTGACGTGGCGGTGCTGGGATCGGGAAACATCGGCACCGACCTGATGATCAAGGTGTTGCGGCTGAGCGACAGCCTGCGGATGGTGGCGATGGCCGGCATCGACCCGGCCTCCGACGGCCTGGCGCGCGCTCGCCGGCTCGGCGTCGCCACCACCGCCGACGGAGTGGACGGGCTGGTCGCGATGCCCGAGTTCGCCGACGTCGAACTGGTCTTCGACGCCACCTCGGCCGGCGCGCACCGACGCCACGACGAGGTGCTGCGCGCACACGGCCGGACGGTGGTCGACCTGACCCCGGCCGCGCTCGGCCCGTACGTGGTGCCGCCGGTCAACCTCGACGAGCACCTGCACCAACCAAACGTCAACATGGTGACCTGCGGCGGGCAGGCCACCGTGCCGATCGTCGCCGCCGTCCGCCGGGTCACCCCGGTGGCGTACGGGGAAATCGTCGCGTCGATCGCGTCGAAGTCCGCCGGGCCGGGCACCCGGGCCAACATCGACGAGTTCACCGAGACCACCGCTCGCGCCATCGAGGTGGTCGGCGGGGCGGAGCGGGGCAAGGCGATCATCGTGCTGAACCCGGCGGACCCGCCGCTGCTCATGCGCGACACCGTCTACTGCCTCTGCCCGGACGTCGACGCCGACACCGCCGCCATCGCCGCCTCCGTGGCGGACATGGTGGCGACGGTCCAGGAGTACGTCCCCGGCTACCGGCTCAAGCAGGACGTGCAGTTCGACCGCGTCGAGGCGTACGTGCCGACGCTCGGGCGGCAGCTCACCGCGTTGCAGGTGTCGGTCTACCTGGAGGTGTCCGGGGCGGGCCACTACCTGCCGGCGTACGCCGGGAACCTGGACATCATGACCTCCGCCGCGCTGCGCACCGCGGAGCGGCTGGTCGCCAGGCGTCCTTCGGAGGTGACCGCGTCATGACCGATCTCTACATCCAGGACGTGACGCTGCGCGACGGCATGCACGCCATCGCCCACCGGTACACCGTCGAGCAGGTGCGCACCATCGCCGCCGCCCTGGACGCCGCCGGGGTGGCCGCGATCGAGGTGGCGCACGGCGACGGGCTCGCCGGCTCCAGCGTCAACTACGGCCACGGCGCGGCCAGCGACGCCGAGTGGATCTCCGCCGCCGCCGAGGTGCTGACGAACGCGAAGCTCACCACCCTGCTGCTGCCCGGCATCGGCACGATCGCGGACCTGAGGGCGGCGAAGGCGCTCGGCGTGACCAGCGTCCGCATCGCCACGCACTGCACCGAGGCGGACATCTCCGCCCAGCACATCTCCTGGGCCCGGGAGAACGGCATGGACGTCTCCGGGTTTCTGATGATGTCGCACATGAACGATCCGGCCGGGCTCGCCGGGCAGGCCAAGCTCATGGAGTCGTACGGGGCGCACTGCGTCTACGTCACCGACTCCGGCGGCCGGCTGCTGATGTCCGACGTGGCGCAGCGGGTCGACGCGTACCGGCAGGTGCTCGACCCGGAGACGCAGATCGGCATCCACGCCCACCACAACCTGTCGCTCGGGGTGGCCAACAGCGTGCTCGCCGTCGAGCACGGCCGCATCCTCGGCGCCGGACCGCTCGGCTCGCCGTCCGGCCGGACCGTGCGCGTCGACGCCTCCCTCGCCGGCATGGGCGCGGGCGCCGGCAACGCGCCGCTGGAGGTCTTCGTGGCGGTCGCCGAGCTGCACGGCTGGAAGCACGGCTGCGACGTGTTCGCGCTGATGGACGCCGCCGACGACATCGTCCGCCCATTGCAGGACCGGCCGGTCCAGGTCGACCGGGAAACGCTCTCCCTGGGGTACGCGGGCGTCTACTCCAGCTTCCTGCGGCACGCCGAGCGGGCCTCGGACCGCTACGGCGTCGACGTCCGGTCGATCCTGGTCGAGCTGGGCCGCCGTCGGATGGTCGGCGGCCAGGAGGACATGATCGTCGACGTGGCACTCGACCTGGCCGGCAAGGAGCAGCAGTCATGATCGGCGTGGACATCACCGGGATCGCCGACAAGCTGGGCGCGGCGGCCGACACGGCCACCGCGATCGGTCAGCTCGCCGCCGAGACCGGTCTCGACGTGGACACCGCGTACGGCGTGCAGGCAGCGCTGGTGCAGCGCCGACTGGAACGCGGCGAGCGGCTGGTCGGGCTGAAGATGGGGCTGACCAGCAGGGCGAAGATGGCCCAGGTCGGCGTGGACGAGGTGATCTGGGGGCGGCTCACCGACGCGATGCGGGTGCCCGACGGCGGTGCCGTGGACCCGGCCGCGTACATCCATCCCCGGGTCGAGCCGGAGGTGGCGTTCCTGCTGGACCGGCTGCCGGAGCCGGGCGAGCCGGTCGGCGACTTCGCCACGGCGGTCCGCGCGGTCGCCCCGGCCATCGAGCTGATCGACTCCCGGTACGCGGATTTCCGTTTCTCGCTGCCGGACGTGATCGCCGACAACACCTCGGCCGCCGCGTTCGTGGTCGGGCCGTGGTCGTCGGTGCCGTCGGGGCTCGACAACCTGGGCGTGCTGCTGGAGGTCGACGGGCGGGTGGCCCAGGTCGGCTCGACGGCGGCGATCCTCGGCGATCCGCGGCGGGCGCTCGACGAGGGCATCCGGCTGGCCGGCCGACACGGGGTGCGGTTGCAGTCCGGCTGGGTCTTCCTGGCCGGCGCCGCCACCGCCGCGGTGCCGCTGCGTCCCGGTGCCCATGTCCGCGCCGTCGTCGAGAAGCTCGGCACGGCTTCGCTGCGGGCGTCGTCGTGACCGCCCGGGTGGTGGCCGGAAAGGCCGTGCCACGGGGGGCTTTTCCGCACGTCAAGGTCGCGGGTGGGTTCGTCTTCGTCTCCGGTACGTCGTCGCGACGGCCGGACAACAGCTTCGCCGGTGTCGAGGTCGACGCGTTCGGCACGACGAACCTCGACATCCGGGTGCAGACGCGGACCGTGATCGAGAACATCGGCGATCTGCTGCGCTCGGTCGGCGCGGACCTCACCGACCTCGTCCAGGTGACCACGTACCTGGTCAACATGAACGACTTCGGTGGTTACAACGAGGTGTGGGCGGAGTTCTTCGACGCGTCCGGACCGACCCGCACCACGGTGGCGGTGCACCAGTTGCCGCACCCGCACCTGCTCATCGAGATCCAGGCCGTGGCCCTTCTTCCCTCGGGAGGTCAGTCGTGAGTGAGATCGCCGAGCCGTTCAGCTTTCCGGGCTGGATCGCGGAGAACCAGCACCTGCTGAAGCCGCCGGTGGGCAACAAGGAGATGTTCCCCGGCGGGGACGACTTCATCGTGATGGTGGTGGGCGGGCCCAACCAGCGCACCGACTTCCACGTGGACCCGTACGAGGAGTTCTTCTACCAGGTCAAGGGCAACATGCACATCAACCTGATGACCCCCGAGGGTCCGCGTACGGTGCACGTGCGCGAGGGTCAGATGTGGATGCTGCCGCGCAACACCCCGCACTCGCCGCAGCGACCGGAGGCCGGCTCGATCGGTGTGGTCGTCGAGCGCGTCCGCGAGGAGGGCACGCTGGAGACGTTCCAGTGGTACTGCCCCGAGTGCGGAAACCAGGTGCACGAGGTGGAGTTGCAGGTCCGCGACATCGCGGCCGACCTGCCGCCGGTGTTCCAGGCGTTCTACGCGGATGAGCAGGCACGCACCTGCGCCAACTGCGGCACTCTGCACCCGGGCAAGGGCTGATGCCCGCTGGTGTCGTCGACGTGCACACGCACGTCGTACCGAAGGGGTGGCCGGACCTCGGCGCGGCGTGCGGCGGGTCCGGCTGGCCCTGGTTGCGGGTCGACTCCGAGCGCGCCGCCATGATCATGGTGGGGGAGACGGAGTTCCGTCCGGTCGGCGCCGAGTGCTGGGACGCGTCGACGCGGCTGGCCGACATGGACGCCGACGGCGTGGCCGTGCAGGTGGTGTCGCCGACGCCCGTCTTCTTCAGCTACGACCGTCCGGCCGACCAGGCGGTGAAGGTCGCCCGGATCTTCAACGACCTCACCCTGAAGGTCACCGCGGCCGGCGGTGACCGGCTGGTGCCGTTCTGCCAGGTGCCCCTGCAGGACCCGGACGCCGCCTGCGCCGAGCTGGATCGCAGCCTGGCCGCCGGGCACGTCGGCGTGGAGATCGGCAACCACGTCGGCGACCGGGATCTGGACGACGCCGGGGTGGTCACCTTCCTGCAGCACTGTGCCGAGGTGGGTGCGCCCGTCTTCGTCCACCCGTGGGACATGCCGGACGGCCCGCGTCTGAACCGCTGGATGGCCCGGTGGCTCACCGGGATGCCCGCCGAGACGCACCTGTCGGTGCTGGCGATGATCCTGGGCGGCGTCTTCGACCGGGTGCCCGAGACGCTGCGGATCTGCTTCGCGCACGGCGGCGGCAGCTTCCCGTTCTGGCTCGGCCGCGCCGACAACGCCTGGCACCGACGTGGTGACCTGGTTCGGGGCGCGTCCGTCGCCCCGCCCAGCAGTTACGTCGACCGGTTCAGCGTCGACTCGGTGGTCTTCGCGCCGCCCGCGCTGCGGCTGCTGGTCGACACGATGGGGGAGGACCGGGTGCTGGTCGGCAGCGACTACCCGTACCCGCTGGGGGAGCGGCCGGCCGGTGCGGTCGTCGACGCGGCCGACTTCCTCACCGACGCCCAGCGCGACAAGCTCCGATCCACCAACGCCCTGCGCTTCCTGCACGGGCGGCGCTGACGGCGTACCCGTGGTAGTGCCCCCGGACGACGGACGGCCGCGACGGGCCGACGGACCCTGTTCTGTTGCCTTTGCTCTGCTTCAATCCACGCAACACCACGTGTCCGATAAACGGACATCGGCTGTTGCCTCCGTTGAAGCAGAGCAAAGGACGCCGGCAGGAGTCGGCCCGCCGCCGGGCGGGCGACCGGTGAGGGGGGTTGCCTCCCGACACGGCCGGTTCGGTATCGGGAGCAGTACCCTCCGCCGCGAAGGGCGACCGCCGTGTCGACCCGCCGACAGCCGCTCCCACCGGGCAGGATGAGGACATGGCCGAGCCGCACGACCTGACCGCGCTGGAACAGGCCGCCGCCATCGCCCGCGGCGAGCTGTCCAGCGTCGAGCTGGTCGAGCACTCCCTGCGCCGGGTGGCGGCGCTCGGCGACACCGTGGGCGCGTTCGTCACCGTCACGCCGGACCTCGCCCGGCAGGCCGCGCGCGCCGCCGACGCGGTGCCCGTCGAGGGGCGCGGCCCGCTGCACGGCGTGCCGACCGCGATCAAGGACCTCACTCTCACCGCCGGGGTACGCACCACCTTCGGCTCGGCGGCGTTCGCCGACTTCGTCCCGCCGGTCGACGCCGACGTGGTCCGGTTCATCAAGGCCGCGGGCCTCGTCAGCCTCGGCAAGACGACCACCTCCGAGCTGGGCTGCTCGCTCTACTCGGAGGGCCGTGTCGCACCGCCGGCCCGCAATCCGTGGCAGCTCGCGTACACCGCCGGTGGGTCCAGCGGCGGCGCGGCGGCGGCGGTCGCGGCCGGGCTGGTGCCGATCGCGCAGGGGTCCGACGGCGGCGGCTCCCTGCGCATCCCGGCGTCGCTCTGCGGCCTGATCGGCTACAAGCCCAGTCGTGGCGTGGTCTCCGGCGGGCCGCTCGGCTCCGGCGCGTTCGGGCTGCCCACCAGCGGTCCGCTCGGGCGGACCGTCGCCGACGTCGCCGCGCTGCTCGACGTCATGGCCGTGCCGGTGCCGGGCGAGCCCTACCTGCCGCCGCCCGCGCCGCCCGGTGGATACCTGACCGCCGCCCGCCGGGCCGAGCCCGGCCGGCTGCGGATCGGCCGCTTCACCACGCCGATGCTCGCCGACGAGCCGGTGCACCCCGACTGCGTGGCCGCCGTCGACCGGGCCGCCGCCCTGCTCACCACCGCCGGCCACGAGGTGGTCGAGGTGCCGCCGCCGCTCGGGCCCCAGGCGTGGCCGCTGTTCGAGATCATCTGGTACGTGCTGGCACTCGCCCCCGTGCCCCCGCACCGCGAGGCGGAGCTGCTGCCGCTGACCCAACTGCTGCGGGCCCGGGGCGCCAGCGTCTCCGCGGGCGCGCTGGCCGCCACCCTCGGCGAGCTGCAGGCGCAGGTACGTCTCGGCGCCGCCCGCACCGCCGGCTGCGACCTGCTGCTCTGCCCCACCCTGGCCGCACCGCAGGCACCCGTCGGCTGGTTCACCGCCGACGGCGACCCGGCGGCCGATTTCGACCGGCAACGCCGCTTCTCGCCCTACTGCGCCATCTTCAACGTCACCGGCGATCCCTCCATGTCCCTGCCGGTGGGCGCCACGGCCGACGGCCTGCCCGTCGGGGTGCTCCTCACCGGCCGGTACGGCGACGACGCGCGGCTCATCGCGACCGCTGCGCAACTGGAGCACGCCAGTGACGGATGGGATCGGCACCCCGCAATCTGGCGGGCCGTCGACTCCGCTAACGTGAATGGTGACGGAGTTGGCCGGTCACCATCATGATCGTCCATCCGACCCGATTGTTCGAGGTCCTTCTTCCGCCTGGGGGCGTTGGGATTGTCTGTTACCGAGACGTTGCTGGTCTTCGTCGGCATCCCGGTGGCCGCGGTGCTGGTCATCGCCGGCCTGTCGTACGCCGGTAGCCGCGGGAGTGCCACCGGCGGTGGCGGTGGCGCCAAGCGCTACCGGCCGGGCCGGCCCTTCGACTTCACTCCGGTCTGGTTCCTGGGCCGCCCGGAGCAGCTGGCCGACTCGGCCGGCACCGCGCTGACCGCGGGGGCGCAGGCGCCCGCGCTGACCAGCCACAAGCTAGAGCAGGCCAGCGTCGAGGCGCCGGCCGGTGGAACCGGAGGCGCAAGTGACCGTTGGTGAGAAGCAGACCGGGACGGAGAATCCGCCCGAGGTGCTGGACGGGCCGTTCTCGACCCGCCAACTGCTGCGCATCGACGAGGCCCTGCGCCTGGCCGACCAGGGCACCGGCCTGGTCTTCTCGGTGTTCGTCGGCGGCCTCGACGAGCCGATCCGTGAGCACGCCCAGCGGCTGCACCGCCAGCTCGCCGAGCCCGACAAGTCGGTGCTGATCGCCGTGTCGCCCAACCAGCGCCAGCTGGAGATCGTCACCGGGCGGTACGCCCGCAAGCGCATCCCCGACACGTACGCCAAGCTGGCCGCGCTCTCCATGGCCGGCGCGTTCAGCGGCGGCGACCTGGCCGGCGGCATCATCAACGGCCTCGACCAGCTCGCCAGCCACGCCGGCAAGGGCTGAGCCCTTTCTCGTACGTCGAAGCCCG